>NZ_JBHFII010000044.1:118848-124304 GCF_057334215.1 Achromobacter maghribensis
CCGCGGCAGGCAGTTTCAATAGGCTATACGGAGAGCAAGATGAAGCA
Organism: Achromobacter maghribensis; assembly: GCF_057334215.1. Taxonomy (NCBI): domain Bacteria; kingdom Pseudomonadati; phylum Pseudomonadota; class Betaproteobacteria; order Burkholderiales; family Alcaligenaceae; genus Achromobacter; species Achromobacter maghribensis. Next base: position 118,896 of record NZ_JBHFII010000044.1, read on the forward strand.
ACCCGCGAAAGAGAAGGCCAAGCCCGAGGCGAACACCCCGAATGATGAAGCCGACGCCGCCCGTCGCAGTGGTCAGTTCGGTGCGGACCAGCCCGGCTTCGGCAACACCCCGCCGGCAGCGAAACGGCCAGCGGACAAAAAGCCCAACACCAAGGGACCGGAGTTTGAAGAAGGCGGGCAGTACCCCGGTAAGCGTCCCGACGGAAAATAGGGCGGTTGGCGCCCTAGTCGGCGCCGTCGCCCCATTTGAACAGCAGCACGACGCAATGCAGCGCGGCCAGCCCGATCAGCCCTTGGACGGCGCGGGTTGCCGCCGCGTACGGCAAGATTTTCGCGAATACGTCCAGGTTGACGGCGGCGATCAACCCGCAGTTCAGACCACCCGCCACCACGGCAATTAGCGCCACCCAATCCAGCCAGGACAGCTCACGCGCGCGCGGTTCAGCCCCTGCGGCAGTTTCTGCTTCAGCAGTGGAAAAAACTCCATTATCGAGGGGCAGGCTATTGGCGTCCTCATGCGCAGCCGACGCGGGGCCAAGCGCGGCAGGGTGCAAGGACGACGGGGGCAATGGCGAAGGCAGGGGCTCACCCACCATTGCGCTCCGGATTCGGGGCTGAACGGGACAGGCCGGCTTCATCGCCGCCCGTCACACGGTCCGGCCCGATATCGCTGCCGTCGTCGTCGCGCGAGTCGGGTTCAACGCTTTCACGTTCCCCCGTCGCCTGGGAATCGCTGTCGGAATGCGCCATGCCGGGGGGCAGGTCGCTGGCCGAGTCCGAGGAATCGCTGGGTCCCAGATCGGGGCGGCCGGTGTCGTCCAAATCGGGAAAATCGGGGGCAGGAGGGCGGGGCATGGCGGTCTCCGGGCAAGGGTCGAAAGGCAGGGCAAGCGTGACTTGCGCAAGGCCCGACAGCAAGCGCCGTGCCATCTTCGGATGGGCATGCAAGTTGCTGCGCCCGGTACACATCCTTCCGGGAGATCGTCATGTCTTTGATTGTCGCCGCACGCTTCCAGACATTCGACCAGGCCACCGTGGCCGTGCAGAAACTCTTTACAGAAGGTTTCACTGAAGACGACGTGCACACCTTCTACATCAACACAGCGGGCGGGCATGCGCGATATCCATTAGGGGGCGACCGCGTGGCGGACCCCGACGCCAAGGGCGGGCATCTGGGTGCCGTGGCGGGCGCGTCGGCCCTGGGCCTGCTGTTCGCGCTATTGGGCGGCTTCATCGCAGCGCGAATGGCGGCGCCGATTCTGATCGTCATCGCGGCCGCCGGCGTGGGGGCATACCTGGGTGCCCTGGCCGGCGCGCTATGGATCGTGGGCCGGGACAAACGCAAAGTCCGCACCACCCCGCGCGACGAAGAAGAGCATCCGGCCGTGCGGGCGGCCGGCGTGATGCTGGCGCTGCATGTGCCGGTGGGCAAGGAGGCGCTTGCCCGCCAGGTACTGCGCGAAACGGGTGGGCGCGACATCGAACGGGCGCAGGGGCGATGGCAGAATGGCAAATGGCAGGACTTCGACCCCTTGACGCCGCCCGAGCGGGTGGAAGCGCCCACCTCCAACGTTTAAAGGATCAATCGCCGGCGCTGCCCGTGATGGGCAACACAATCCCCGTGATGTAGCTGGCGCAGGCCGGGGACGCCAGAAATACGTAGGCAGGCGAGATCTCTTCCGGTTGCGCCGGCCGTCCCAGGTCGGTCTGCTTGCCGAATTCCTTGATCGCCTCCGGACTTTGATCCGCGGGATTCAGCGGCGTCCAGACAGGGCCGGGGGCCACGGCGTTCACGCGGATGCCCTGGCTGGCCAGGTTCCCGGCCAGCGAGCGGGTGAAAGCGTGAATAGCGCCTTTGGTGGAGGAGTAGTCCAGCAATTTGGCGCTACCTCGCAGGCCGGTTACCGAGCCGGTATTGATGATGGACGCCCCTGACTTCAGATGCGGCAGGGCAGCCCGGGCCATGTAGAAGTAGGCGGTGATGTTGGTGCGCAGCGTCTTATCCCACTTTTCGTCGCTGATCTCGGTCAACGCTTCGGTGTGCTGCTGATACGCCGCGTTGTTCACCAGCAGATCCAGTTTGCCGAAGGCTTTTACCGTCTGGGCCACGGCGTCCTTGCAGAACGCGGCTTCTCGCACGTCTCCGGCGATCAGCAGGCAGCGACGGCCTTCGGCTTCCACCGCGCGCCGGGTTGCCTCGGCGTCTTCGTGCTCGTTCAAATACACAACGGCGACATCGGCGCCTTCGCGGGCGAAAAGCACGCTGACGGCGCGTCCAATGCCGGAGTCCCCGCCGGTGACGATGGCGGCCATGTCTTGCAGCTTGGCGCTGCCCCGATAGCCGGGGGCCTGGTACTGCGGCTTGAGCTCCATGTCGGCTTCGTTGCCAGGCTTCTCAAGATGCTGGTCCGGCATGGGGGGCGTAGGATGTGGACGGTCGCCGGTACCGGCGTTTTGGGGCTTGCTCATCGAAGGCTCCTTGAGTCAGGCGCGAAAGGCGCACTACGCCCAGGGCACGCAAATGTTGTTCCCGGCGATGGCAAGAACAACGCAAGCGGTTGACGACGATGCGAACGAGAAGGTGCAAAAAAAAGCCGGGCTGGTGCCCGGCCGGTGCCAGACTGGCGTGATTACTGGCGGCCCACGACGACGCCAAAAAGAAACGCCGCGCCGGCCACGAGGCCGATGGCCTGCCACGGCCGCGCGTGAATGTATTCCTCGGTGCAGTCCAGCGTTTCGCGCATCAGGTCGCTGGCATTGTCGGAGGCATCGCGCAGGCTGCGCCGCGTGGCCGTCAACTGCTCCGACAAGCGGGCTTTCAGTGCGTCCAGGTCCGAGGGGTCGGCGTCGCGCAATGTTGCCTCGATGTCATCGATCCAGCTTTCCGGATGGCGCGCGCGTCTGCGCGACCCACGATTGTCCGGGCCGTTCTCGGGAAAGTCGGAAGGCAGAGGGGTGTTCGTAGAGGCCATCTGAAAGCTCCTGGCAGTCGGGCGGGATTTCAACCATCGCAGACCGGCCCGTGCGGCTGCGCGGCGTGTCGGGGCGCTAGGCCTCGAGCATGTCCTGGCAGGCCAGGGTGCAGGCGAGGCAAGCGCCGGCGCAGACCTGGCAATGCTCCATGTCCTGGTGCGGCGTGCATGCGCGGGCGCATGCATCGCAAATCAGCGCGCACAAAGTACATAGCGCGGTAGAAAATTCGCCGTTGCGCGCCAGCATGGCGGCGCAGAGACGGCACACGCTGGCGCAGTCGGTGGCCAGGCTGATGCAGCGCTTCATCCGGGCCGCGTTGATGTCCAGGCTGGCCGCGGCGCATTGGTCGCAAGCCACCGCGCATTCATAGCAGGCTTGCACACATTGCTCGAAGTTTGGGTCTCGCATTGCATCTCCTTGTGAGTTCCCGTGGCGGTCAGCGAAGGCATGCCCGGCCGGACCGGGCACATCCGCTTGCAATTTGAAGGTACTGACAGTGCTTTATCCCGATGGACGGCCGTAGGATGGAATTTCGGAACTTGGCAGGAGATACCCATGAAAACCCGCTCCCGATCGACCGCCGCCGCGTCTGGCCAGGCAGACAAGTCCGCGCAAGCCGGTGCGCAGAACAACGCTAAGATACTGCCGCCGCGTGGCCCCGTCGATGTGCCGAAACAACCGGTGAAACCAGACGAGTCGACGCCGGACGAAGCGGCGCGCGACAAACGCGCGGTCGTCGACAACCAGACGGAATCGAACTGGGCCGACGGCGCCGCGCCGCAGCCGCGCGCGAAGAACGCCCGCTCATCCATTTTGTGATTCCCCTCGGCCGACGCGCCCGTTATCCGGGCCTGATTGGGCGCGCAAGAAGGCCAGCAGGCGGCGTTCGTCCGCGTGCAGGCCTCGCGGCGCCTCCGGCGCCCGGACCTTTGGCGGCAGGGCGCCCGCTAGGTAAGCGTCCAGCACGGCTGGGTGCACATAGCAGGCGCGGCACACGGCGGGCGTATTGGCCAAGCGTTGCGAGACCTGCTTGATCACGTCCGCCACGGCCTGCCTGGCTTGTGCTTCGTTTTCGAAAGGGCGCGCTTGCAGCGCGGCGTACGCCAGCACCGACCCCGCCCAGGTGCGGTAGTGTTTGGCGGTGAAATCGCCCCCGCCGGCGGCCCGCAGGTACGCGTTGACCGCGCCCGAATCCACGGGATGCTTGCCGCCGTCCTCATCAAGGTACTGGAACAACTGCTGGCCCGGAATCTCCAGGCAGCGCTTGATGATGCGGGCAACGCGGCGGTCTTTCACCGTGACGTCGTGGGGCACGCCGCTCTTGCCCTGGAAGCGGAAGCGGAAGCCGCCTCCCGTCACCGTCGCATGCCGCCGTTTCAGCGTCGTCAGGCCATACGACTTATTCGACCGCGCGTACTCGCGCGCGCCGATACGGATCAGCGTGGTCTCAAGAAGACGCACCAACGTGGCGATCACTTTGTCCTGGGCCAGTCCGGCCACCCGCATGTCCCGGTCTACCTGCCGGCGGATACGGGGCAGGGCCTGGCCGAACGCCAGCAGGTTCTGGTATTTGTCCGCGTCGCGTAATGCGGCCCAGTCGGGGTGATAGCGATATTGCTTGCGGCCCCGGGCATCGCGGCCGGTGGCCTGCAAGTGCCCTTCGGGCAGGGGGCAGATCCAGACGTCTTCATATGCCGGCGGGATCACCAGCGCGTGGATGCGGGCGATTTCCGCGGCGTCGGTGATGCGTTTGCCGCGCGTATCCAGATAGTGGAACGTATTGCCGTTCACGCGGACCCGCCGATAGCCCGGCTGCGTGTCGTCCACGTAGACCAGCGATGCGGGGGTGGGCGGCGAGGCGGGGGCGGCGTCCATGCGGGTCTCCAACGGCGTCGCGGGCGGTGAGCAAGCAGCGTGCCTGCGGCCGCTCGCGGACTGCCGGGCCGCCGCGCGGGCACGGCGCTTGCTGAGGCCGTCGGCAGCAACAACATCAGCGAAACGATCGTTGCGGCCGGGGCTATTCCCCGTTCCAGCAAGGATCCGTCAAGGAGAGTGCCATGCAAGCCACACTGCAGCTACACGTGCCGCCCAAGCCCGACCCGATTCCGCCCGGGTCGCCGCCGGGGGACCTCCCGGTGGAACCCGACACCGACGAACCCGAAGTGGATCTGCCGCCGTTGTCGCCGCCAGTCAAAGAAATAGATCCCCCGAAACGCTGACGCCCGCGTGTCGCCGGAAAAAACGAATCAATAACGACGAGGAGTCATCATGTCGACCATTTTGCTGATCATTCTGATCTTGCTGCTTATCGGCGCCGTGCCGGCGTGGCCGCACAGCCGAAGCTGGGGCTACTACCCCAGCGGCCTGCTTGGTATTGTCGTGATCGTGCTGATCGTGATGTTGCTGATGGGGCGGATATAAAAGCTGACGGCCGGC
>NZ_JBHFII010000044.1:124371-158889 GCF_057334215.1 Achromobacter maghribensis
CCGGCCGGCCGTCTTTGCAGGGAATGGTCGCCCGCTGGACGGGTGGTAGCGTTGGGCACTGGGCGCGGCGTAAGATTTGCCCGCCTTTCGCAGATATCCGCTCAACCAGCGACGCCAAAATGACCATTCCCTTATTGATTCTGATCGACAGCGTGCACGATTACCTGCCCGCGATCCAAGCGCGCGGCTTTCAAACCCTTTACGCGCCCACCGCGCAAGCCCGCGCGCAAGCCATCCAGGACCACGGCCACGACATCCGCGTGGTGCTGACGCGCGGCGCAACCGGTTTGCACGCCGATGAAATGGCCGCCTTGCCCAAGCTTGAACTGGTCTGTTCGCTGGGCGTTGGTTACGAGAACATCGATTTGGCCGCCGCAGCGTCGCGCGGCGTCATCGTCACGAACGGTCCGGGCACCAACGCCGTGTCCGTGGCCGACCACGCGATGGCGCTGCTGCTGGGCGCCGCCCGTCATCTGCCGCAGGCCGATGCCTGGGTGCGGCAAGGGCACTGGAGCGGTTTCATGGGGACGCAAGTCACGGGAAAGCGCCTGGGCATTCTTGGTCTGGGCACCATCGGGCTTGAAATCGCCAAGCGCGGCGCGAATGGGTTCGGCATGAGCGTGGGCTACTACAACCGGCGAGCCCGACCCGAATCCGGCTATGCCTTTTTCGACAGTCCGCGCGCCCTGGCGGCGGCGTCCGACTTCCTGGTGGTGGCCACGCCCGGCGGCGCGGGCACCCGGCATCTGGTGAACGCCGAGGTGCTGGACGCGCTGGGTCCCGATGGCTATCTGGTGAACATCGCCCGTGGCAGCGTGGTGGATACCGCCGCGCTGATCGCCGCGCTGGCCGAAAAGCGTATCGCGGGGGCGGGTCTGGATGTGGTGGATGGCGAACCACACGTTCCCGACGCACTCAAGCAACTGGGTAATGTGGTGCTGACGCCGCACAGCGCGGGCCGTTCTCCGGAAGCGGTGGCGGCTACCGTGGCGTTGTTCCTGCAGAACGCCACGGCGCATTTCGGCGGCCAGCCGGTATTGACGCCCGTGCTGGACGCCCAGGCGGCAGCCGCCCAGGTGTGATCAGTGCGAGAACATGATCGGTACGGTCATGCTTTTCAGGATGGACGCGGTGGCGCCGCCCATGGCCCATTGGCGCAACTTGCTATGCCCGTAGGCGCCCATCACGATCATGTCGGCGCTATGGTCGGCGGCGGCATTCAGGATGGTGCTGCCTACGCCGACGCCCTTGATGTCGCGGCGGACGTGATCCGGCGCGGGCGTGCCCTGGGCGACGCAGTACGTGGCAAGGTCTTCGAAAGGCACGGCTTCGCCTTTCTGCGAGCTTCCGCCTTCATCCATGGTCAGGGCGATCAACTGCGTCGAGAGGCGCAACGCCGGCATGGCGTCGCCAAGGGCGCGCGCGGCCTCGCGGCTGCCATCCCAGCAGAACAGCACGCGTTCACCCACGGCGGGAAAGTCGCCGCTGGACGGCAGCACCAGCACGGGGCGCCCGGCGGTCAATAGCATCTGCTCGACGAATTCGGCTTCGTGCGCGGCTTCGACGTCGTCGCGGTTGAATTGGCTGACGATGACGAGATCGCTCGTGCGGGCGTGCAAGGCGACGCAGACGCTGGGCGCGGTTTCCCCGGCCCGCACGACGGCGGGAACGTCGGCTTGGGCCGCCGCTTCCAGGAACGCGTTCTGTACCACGGCGCGATTCTGCGCCTGCAGTTCCTTCATGACATTCAGGGTGCGGGACATCAGGACGGATTCGCCGTAGTAGTACTGCGGCGGCGCGGCGCTGGCATAGATGCCGACGAGTTCCGCCTTGTGGCGCTTGGCCAGCGACAGTGCCAGATCGGTGCGGCGTTTGCAGTCGAATCCGTGGTCAAGGTGTACGGCAATGCGGCGATACATGCGGGTCTCCTCAGTTAGCGTCCCATCGTTAGATGGTTACGCGTTCCCCGAGGGGGGCCCTTGATACGCGTCAAGCCGTGCCCAGATAGCCGCAAAGCGCGCAGGCCCGCGAGGCGCCGCGCCGTCCGGGGCTACCGAGGCGGATCTTTCTCGATGCGGTCGCGCAGTTGGCGAACCTGCCGCGCCTGCTGGGCAATGCGGTCGAGGGGATCGGCCAAGGCGGGGTCGGCCGCCACGATGGCGGCGGGCACCGCCCAGGGGCGGGGCGGAAGGTCTGGTGCGTCGTCCTGAGGGTGCAAGGCATGGGCCAGCACCCGGCCATAGTCGCGCAGCGCGCCGGCGGCGGGGGTTTGTGCCGACAGGGCGGGCTGGATTTCCAGCACTGTCCCGGCAGCGGTGATGCGCCGCATGGCGTTCAGCAGATTCACGGCCGTGTCGACGTTGCGTTCGCGGTGCACCGGGTTCTGCTGCAGGCGCTGCAACGACGCTTCGGCGTTATCCGCCGACAGGCAGGCCTGGCGCCGCAAGGCGACGATGGCCTGGTCGTCCGCGTCGGGGGCCGCGCCGCCTTTTTGCTGGATCAGCGCCAGTGCGTAGGCCGCGTGGCGGTCCAGCGCGCGCGTCAGGGCGCCCGCCAATTGCCGTGGCTCTTTTTCCGGCCACACCAGAAAACCGACGAGTAGCGCCAGGATCCCGCCCAACACGCTATTGAACGCTCGCAACGCGGCCAGCGTGGGCTCGTAGATTTCCGGTTGCTGGATATGGCTGACCAGCACGAACTGGGACGTCAGGAAAAACGTGAAGAGCGCGTAGTGGATAGTGCGCGCGGCGAAAGTGCCCAGGGCAATGGGCAGCACTGCCAGCGCGACGGAAAGCGGCGTGCTCAACAGCAAGCCCAGCAGGGATGCGCCGATGGCGCCCGCCACGCTGCCCGTCACGCGCTCGAGGGTGCGTTGCCAGGTGGTTGCGAAATAGGGCTGAAGGATGAATACCAGCGTCAGCGACATCCAATAACCATGGTTGACAGCGAAGGTCTTGGACAAGGCCACGGCGATGGTGGCACCCACGCCCACGCGCAAAGCGTGGCGGAAGGCATCGGACTCCACGCTCAGGTTTTGCCGCAGCACACGCCACGCCTGCCGCGCGCGGGACGCCGCGCGGCGCTGCTGCACGGGCGCGGCGGGCGCGCCGCCCTGGTCGAACAAGGCCTGCATGATCGCTTGCGCCGTATGCAGCAGTCGGTCAAGCACCGGCACCATCGTCGCCAGATCGGGCGCATAGGCCATGGCGCCGCCGCGCAGGTCATGCAATCCCGCGGCAAAGTGGGCCAAGCGCTCACGCAGGCACTCCGCCTGTTTGGGGTCGTTGACGTTTGAGGTGCTGGCGATGGCGTTGCAGACGCTGGCATACCGGTGCAGCGCATGCGACAGGTGCGCGCCGGCGCTACGGCCGAGCCATTGCGGCGCGTGGGATTCCAGCAGGTCGGCGCAGGCGACCAGCGCGATGAAACTGTCTTCGGCGCTGTCCAGCAGATACGTCAGCTGATTTCCGCGGGCGCGGCGCGAAGGCCGGGTGTCCTGGACTTCGCGGATACGAACCCGGGCGGATTCCAGGGCGGCCCGCTGGGCGCTGCGCGAAGGCTTGGTGACGGCGGTCCAGGCTTCCGGACGAGCCGCCGGCGTCAGGCCCGAATACATGCGCGCCAACGCGTCGGCAAAATCCGCCAACCCGCGGTAGCAATGGGCCACCGCGTGCGTGGCATCTTTCCAGGGCCGTCTGCGCCACACCAGCGCAGTCATCAAGATGGCCCAGACGGCGCCCGCCAGGAAGAACAAGGTGTACCAGAGGCTTTCGGCCAGCGTCGGGGCAGGCAGTTCGGCGGCCACGACGAAACCGGCGGACAGCAGTGTGCCTACGATGGCCGCTGCGGGGCCCAATACGCGCAACAGACCGCCGAAGGTGCAGCAGACGAACGTCAGCGGCAGCAGTAGCCATAGATGGCCGGCGCTGGCGCTGGCCAGGAAACAAAACAGGGCGCCGATCAGGCCCAGCGCAAGCATGGAGCCCGCGCGCTGGCGCAAGGGGCCGCCCGGGTCCCCGAAACAGGCCCAGAACGCGGCGATCGCGGTCCATCCCAAACGGGGTTCGTGCGCGAGCACGGCCAGGATGACCGGGGCCGCGCTGATCGCAGCGGCTTGCAAGGCGTCCAGCCACAGGACGTTGCGCAGGGACGCGCGCCAACGGGAAAGCAGGTTCGTCACGCTATTCATAGGGCCGCACGGGCGCCCGAGAGCCGAAAGACGCAAACCCTACCATGTCGACAAGGCCAATTTTGCAGCGGCGGGCCCGCTGTCCACGGGATGCCGGATCCATGAATTCGGATGGGTATATACAAATAGTTTCATTTATGTGACGTTACGGCGGATTAAGCGCAAAATTGCCTGGAACAATTGCTCGAAATCGCATAAAAAACAGTTGGCGGATCAACGGTGCCGGCAATCAATGTCCGGCGCCATCGCGGCAAGCCGATAGTGAATACTCATGTCCCAATGTGCTTCTATCTGCGCCCGGACAGCGCAGGCCATACCCAGAGGCACGCGAGGAGCGTAGACATGACGCCTAATCACGAGGCTTCCACTAGCTCGGTGGTCAGCGACGAAGAAGTCGCGGCCATGGTGACAGGAAAAGATGGCCTGCGGGTGTTGTTGCAACCGCAGGTGGATCTGATGACAGGCAGGATCGTATCGGCCGAAGCATTGGCGCGATGGCAGCATCCCCGCCTGGGCATTGTCATGCCTGCCGAGTTCATTCCCGCGATCAACCGCATGGGCATGGACAAACTGCTGTTCGAGCGTGTCTGCGTTCGCGTGATCGACATTCTGTTGACGATGCGGCGCGCGGGCATCGCCGTGCCAATCGCCATCAATGCACCCGCCACGACGCTATCCGACGAGCGCGCCGTGGATTTTCTGCTGGATCTCATCTACACCGCCGAGCTGCCGGCCTCGCTGGTGCGGGTTGAATTGACCGAAGATCAACCCATCCGGGAACTCGATGTCCTGCGTGCGTCGCTGATGAAGCTGGAGGACGCGGGATGCGAGGTCAGCCTGGACGACTTCGGCACCGGCCACGCGTCGCTGAAGCTGCTGTCGGCCATCCCCTTGTCCGAAGTCAAGATTGACCAGTATTTCGTGACGCGCATGCGGCGTAGCGCCGTGGCATTCGAAGTGCTGCGCACCGCCGCCGAACTCGCCACCCGGCTGGGTTGGCGCGTCGTGGCCGAAGGGGTGGAAAACGTGGCTGACATCCCCGCGCTACGGGCAGCGGGTTGCCGTTACGGACAGGGCTTCGCGCTAGGGCGCCCGATGCCGCTGGATGCGTTGATGCTGCGGTTGCGCACGCAGCGCGATGGTGGCGAGCCCCTGGCGGCACCCGCCAATTACGCCTCGTCCTGGATCGAGGCCTTCGACAGCGTCGCCGACGCCGAACCCGCCTTTCCCGTCCGCGCGACGGCGCAGTAGCGCCTTCGCGCATTTCCGGGCGGCAGTTTCTTCCAACAGGGCCGGGACTTACCGGTCTGGAAACGGGGACATTGGTCCGCCGCGTCCGTTGCGCCCCGGCGCCGCATTTGGGCACGCCAGTTGCTATGCCTGATCCAGCGGAGTCTTTCCGCCTTATCAGGAGACTTGTAATGCCCAACCAGAATCAGCCGGACCAGCAAAAGCAGCCGCAAAAGCAACAATCCCAGGAAAACCCCCGGGACCGTAATCAGTCCCCTGGCCAGCAACCAGGTCAATCGGGACAACACGCCGATAAAGGCCAAGGCCAGCAGGGCCAACAGCCCGGTCAGCAAAATAAGACGCAACGCTGACCCCGTGATCGCGCATTGAGTCCGGAAGCCGGAAGCGCGACGCCCGACGGCCCCGTCCCCGCCCACAAACGGCGCGGACGGGGCTGTTTGCGTCAGGGCATAAGCCGCCATCATCCATTTCGTCCATTGAATAATGGGCCCGTATCGCCGACCATTGCCTTCATCGTCGGCCCCCCGAACCTGGAACCGCAATGAGCTTGAACGCACCCGCGCCGCGCCGGAGATCGGCCCTGGGCACCACTATCGCCGTCCTGCTTATCCTTGCGGCGTTGGTCGGGGTGCTGGCCTTTGCCGTCACCCGCATCGTGGAACAGCGAGTTTCCAACATGCTGGGGCCGCGCGGGCAGGTGGGCGACGTGAGGGTGGGGTGGCGCCAAGTGGTGCTGACCGACGTCAATGTGCCCGGGGCTTCGGGACAAGCGGGCGCACGCGCCAAACGGATCGTGCTGGAGCCAGAGTGGTCGGCGTTCCTGCGCCGTGAAACGGTCTTCAATTCCGTCGAGATCGAGGGCTTCGATTTTGCGGTGGTACGTGGGGCCGATGGCGAATTGAAGATTGCGCCCGCGTTGCAGGCGGCGCTGCATGCCGGTGCCGGGGGCGACGCCAAACCGCGCGGCGATCGGACGATCCGCATCACGGACCTGATCCTGCGCGACGGCCGCCTGGATTTCGAGGATGCCGTGGTGGCGAAGCCCCCGCATCGCATCCCCTTCAACAACGTGCAGGCCAGGTTACGCCCGGTGTCCGTGCCCGGCGACGGCGCGCATAGCGACATGACGTTCAGCGGCAATCTGGAAGACAACCGCAACGGCCAGGCGACCGTGCGCGCGCAGGGCTGGCTTCAAATCGGAGGCACGGACGCCGACATGAAGGTGGCGGTGCGCAACATGGATATCCGGCACGCCGCACCCTATCTATCGGAAAAGGACGCGGGGTCGCTCACCGGCGGGGCGATGGATCTGGATATGAATACGCACATCGCGAACCGCGAATTGCAGGCCTCGGGCACTGTTGCGTTGCGCGGGCTGACATTCAGCGGCGACGGCCTGCTGTTTTCCTTGCCTCGCAAGGCGGTCCTGGCAGCCATGAAAGACAAGCAAGGCGCGGTGCGCTTCGATTTCAAGCTTCGAGGCAGCCTGGACAACCCCAAGTTCTCGGTCCGGCGAGGCTTTGCGGCGCAGGTGGCGCAGGGCTTCGGTCACGCCATCGGCGTCGGGGCGGAAGGCGCGGCCGCAGGCGTGACCGGGGCCGTGAAGGACCTGGGCAACGCCTTGTCGGACCTGCTCAGCCCCTAGTGCACGGCGTCGGTGGCGTGCTTGCCGATCAAGGTGGCGCTGGCGTCATTCAACCCGACGACGTCCACGGCCAGGCCGGCACGGCGCAGTTTGGCAACGGTCTTATGTAGGGCGTCGACAGCAGAAATGTCCCAGAAATGCGCGTCGGACACGTCGATCACCACCGTATCTACCGCCTCGTGAAAGTCGATGGCCGCGGCAAAGCGTCCGGCCGAGGCGAAGAACACCTGGCCGGCATACCGGTATGTGCGCGTCGCGCCATCGGCGGACAGACTGGCGGTCACGTTCATCAGGGCGCGAACCTTGCCCGCGAAGAACAGGCCGCTGAGCACCACGCCAGTCAGCACGCCGCGGGCCAGATCGTGCGTCCAGACGACGACCAGGACCGTGGCCAGCATCACCACCGACGATTGCCAGGGGTGCGACCGCAGGTTGGGGAACGATTGCCAGTGGAAGGTGCCGATCGACACCATGATCATCACCGCGACCAGCGCCGGCATCGGGATACGCGCCACCAACGGGCCCAGCGCCACGATCAGGAACAATAGGAAAGCGCCCGCCACGAGCATCGACAGGCGCGTCCGGCCGCCCGACCTGACGTTAATGACCGACTGGCCGATCATGGCACAGCCGCCCATGCCGCCCAGGAACCCCGTGACGATATTGGCGATGCCCTGGCCCTTGCATTCGCGACGCTTGTCGCTGGCCGTATCCGTCATGTCGTCGACGATCTGCGCCGTCATCATCGATTCCAGCAGGCCCACGGCCGCCATCGTCAACGAATAGGGCAGGATGATGCGCAGCGTTTCCAGCGTGAACGGCACATCGGGGATCTGGAAGAACGGCAGGGCGGATGGTAGCTTGCCCATGTCGCCCACCGTGGCGACGTCAAGGCCCGCATAGAGGGACACGGCCGTCATGGCGATGATCGCCACCAGCGGCGAAGGCACGGCCGTGGTCAGGCGCGGCAGCAGGTAGATGATGGCAAGCGCGGCGGCGATCATCGCGTAGGTGACCCAGGTCACGCCCATCAGATGGGGCAATTGCGCCATGAAGATGAGGATGGCCAGCGCGTTGACGAAGCCCGTCACGACCGAGCGCGATACATACTGCATCAGCAGGTCCAGCCGCAGGAACCCGGCGGCGATCTGAAAGACGCCCATCAGCACGGAGGCCGCGAACAGATACCCGATCCCGTGGTCGCGCACCAGCGGCACGACCAGCACGGCAATGGCCGCAGTAGCCGCCGAGATCATGCCCGGCCGGCCACCCGTGAACGCGATGATGACGGCAATGGAAAAGGAAGCGTACAGGCCCACGCTGGGGTCCACGCCCGCGATGATGGAGAAACCGATGGCTTCGGGGATCAGCGCAAGCGCGACCAGCACGCCCGCAAGGATATCGGCGCGCGGATTGGACATCCATTCGCGATGAAGCTTGGAAAAGAAAGACATTGATTGGCTAACCTGAGGTCAGCAAGCGTCGGGCGGTGCCCCATTCAAGAGGGGATGCGGGAGTACCGGTGTGCACCCGGAATCGCTTGGAGTTGTCCGGGGGATAGGCGCCCGGCCGAGCCACCCGGCAAGCCGGGTCCAACGGGGATCGCCGCTATGGCGACCGCCGCCTCCATTGCAGAAGCGGCGGTCGCATTGTACACCCGGGGCCAGGCCCGCAGCCGGGTCAGAAGCGGTAGTTGGCGCTGAGTTCGACCCGTCGGCCTTCGCCAAGCAGCCACTGTGTCTGGTTGTAGTAGGCGGTTTCGGCGTACTGGCGGTCGAACACGTTGAAGGCGCGCAGCGCCAGGCTCAGGTCGCGCCGCGGCTCCCATTGCAGCGCCAGGTTGGTCGTGGTGTAGCCTGCCATTTCCAGCCGGTTGGCCGCGTCGGCGTAGCGTTTGCCTACGTAGCGCACGCCAGCGCTGGCCGTCCATTGCGGCGCGAACTTCCAGCTGATCCACGCATTGGCCACGCGTTCGGGCACGTCGGCAGGCACGTTGCCGTTGCGCGATACCGCCACGCCGGCGACCGACTCATTGAAGTCGTCATAGCGCGCCCGCAGCGCCACGGCATTGAGGTCCAGCCGCCAAGCCGGCGACAGCTCGACCCCCAGCGTGGCCTCCAGTCCCCGCGACGATTGTTCGCCCACCTGGATGCGCAGCGCGGGGTCGTTGGGGTCGCGCGTGACCAGGTTGTTCTTGGTGATGTGATAGGCCGCCAGGGTCCATTGGCCCTTGTCGTCCCAGAACGTCTGTTTCACGCCGATTTCGATCTGCTTTCCCTGCGACAGCTCGTAGCTCTTGTTGGCGGGCGACAGCAGCAACAGGCTTCCGATCGGGTCGGCGGCTTGCGCGTACTGGGCGTAGACCGACAAGGTGGGTAGCACGTCATAGACCGTGCCCAAGCGCCAGCCCACATTGGTGTAGGTACTGCGGAAAGCCGTTTCTCCCGCTACCAGGTCGCGCCGCTTCAGGTCGATGTGGTCGTAACGCAATCCGCCCAGCACCGACCAGCGCGAGGTCAGCATCAGCCGGTCTTCGGCGAACAGGGCGTACTGGCTGGCCGTATTGCGGTAGCGCGGGGTCGTGCCTGCCACATTGATGAAGCGGCCGTGGTCCACGTCGTAGGGGTCCACCCGCGACGTTCCCGAATAGGGCGAATTATTGGTGTGCTTGAGCGATGCGCGGTTCAGTTCCACGCCCATCGCCACTTTGTTCGACAGGCCGAACAGATGGCCGTCGAAGGAGGCGTCGGTGACCATGCCGGTCTGCTCCTGGTCGTGGCCGATCTCGGTGTAGCCACTGCGCAGGATCTGGCCAGCCGGCGTCCAGGTGTAGTTTTCCACATCGCGGTAGTCGCGGTTGCTGCCGATGTAGTACAGGCGGCTGCGCACCGTGGTGCCGGCGTTGGGCGACCATTCGGCCTTGAGCTCGGTGCGGCTGTCGCGGTAAATGATCTTGCTGTCGGCCACGTTGTAGTTCTGTTTGCGCAGACCATAGTCCAGCGAGCCGTCGACGAGCGGCGTGCCGAAGTAGCGCGTAGGCTCTTGCCAGGCGTACGCCTGGGTCATCGTGAAATTCAGGTCGGGCGACACGTCCAGACGCAACGCGGCGGTGACGGCGGCATCGCGCGAATCCCCCAGGCTGATGCCCGAATCGGTGTGGTTGCCGCTGACGTCCAGCCGGTACGACCATTTGTCGTCCAGCGCGCCGCCACTGCCGAAGCCAAACCGCTGGGTGTCGTGCGTGCCCAGCGTCGTCATCAGCTCGTTTTCGATGGGGCCGCGAGTGGGCTTCTTCGGGATCACGTTGACGACGCCGCCAATGGCGCCTTCACCGTACAGCACCGAGGCCGGGCCGCGCAGCACCTCGATGCGGTCCACGGCCCAGGGATCGTAGATGAAGGTCTGGCCGACCCCGCCGTATTGGCGCACCCCGTCATAGAGCTGGGCGACAGAGTTGGAGTCGGTGAAGCCGCGCGAAGACAAGGACGAGCCGCCGTTGCCGGGATGGCGCATGGCGCTGATGCCCGCTGCCTGGGTGATGGCATCCGTGACCGTGGTGGCGCCCCGGGCGCGCAGTTGCTCGTTGCTGATGATGTCGATGCTGGCGGGCGTGTCGAAAGGCGTCAGGCCCAGCAAGGTCCCGGTGGACGCCTGCTCAAGCAACGTCGGCGCAAGCGTATCGCCGGACACGGAGATGACGGGTAGCGTGGCGACCGGGGTCGATTGCGCGTGCAGGGCGGGAGTGAAGGCGAGCGCGGTCCAAATGGCCACGCGCCGCTTCAGGACGCGGTGCGTCCTGGCGGAAGGAAAAGGCATGAATGCTCTCGGTAAGCTAAGGGTTGCCGCGCGCAGGCGGCGCAGGGTTTAGCGAAATACCGGGAGCAGGGGTGGCGCGCGGGCGCCGAGTGGGGCGCCTGTGAGGGACGCGCGGACGGGGCCGGGCGGGGCCCGCGCGGCCAGGGGATGCGCCATGACGGCCAACGCCGCCGACAGCACGACGGGCGAGGGCGGCAGCGCGACGGCGGCAAGTGCCATGCCGACCGGGCAGGTGGCGGCTTGCGCTGCGTGCCGCTCGTCGGGCGCGTTGTCCTGCCTGGACGGACCGGCCACCCAGATGGGGCCGGCGGCCGAACACAACTGGATCAGCGTGCCGCTTTGCGTGGCGGGCATGAAACCCTGCGGCACCATCGCCTTCAGCACGAACAGCATCAACACCAGCCAAAGGCCGGCGTTGCCACGGTTCAAGGTCGTCAGGGAGAGGCGCATGGTCGGCGCCCATTCTAGTGCGTTTCGCGCTGATCGTCCCAAGGGTCACACGGTGCGGGCGGCCCAGAACGCGGTACGCACGGCGGGCGATGCGGCGATGCTTGCGGTGACGCGGTCCAGGTCAAGCTCATCGACGGACGCTTCGCTGAGCGCGGCTTCGATTTCGACTTCGTTCTCGCCAAACTGGTCGATCTTCAATTCCGACAATGGCAGCTGTTCGGCCTCCAGCACGTCTTCCAGCACGGTCATCGCGGCCTGGCGGTGTTCCAGGTTCGCGATGACGTGGATCACGTTGGTGACTTCCGTGGTCTGCGAATCCAGCGGCTGACGATTCACGTAGCTGACCACGGGGCGCAGCAGGGTGTTGGCCGCCAGCACGAAAGCCGTGGCGGCCACGGCTTCCAGCATCAGCGACGCGCCCGCGCAGGCGCCGATGGCGGCCGAGCCCCACAACGTGGCGGCGGTGTTCAACCCGCGGATGCTGCCGCCTTCGCGCATGATCGCGCCAGCGCCCAGGAACCCCACGCCCGACACCACATAAGAGATGACGCGCGCGCCGCCATCCGCGCCGCCGATCCGGAACGCCATGTCGACGAAGATGGCGGCGCCCACTGCGACCAGCACGTTCGTGCGCAGCCCTGCGGTGCGTTGGCGGAACTGGCGTTCGAACCCGACGATCGAGCCCAGCACGAAGGCGGTCATGAGGCTGACGAGCGTATTGGCCAACGTCAGGAATTGGATGTTCTCGAAGTTCTTCATGGGTATTCCCCTTTTCAGCTTATAGGGTGCGGCCGGCGGGCTTGCCAGAGGCCCGCCGTTCAGGCCGGCAGCACGGCGATGGAGGCGCCGCCTTCGTTTTCCCAGTGCACGCGGCGCACGTCGGGGCTTTGGCCCAGGCGCAGGGCCACGGCGTTGAGCAGGCCGCGCAGATGCGGCGGGCAATGCAGCGTGACGACCGTGGACGCCAACTGGTCGGAGTCGGCGCGCGAAATGCGCACCGCGACCACGCGCAGGTCCAGCGCCTGCAGCTCGTAGTACAGCTGTTTGCGCAGCGTGTTCAGCGTGGCGCCAAGGCTGACGATGGTGAATTGATAAAGCGGCGTGACGGGCGCGCGCGCCGGCATGGCGCGCAGCGTGGGTGGGCCGTCACCGCGGGCAGGTTGGATCGGGCGGGCGTCGTGGGCCCGGTCCAGGAATGGGAAGAATTTCTTGATACGCATGGGTCGTCTCCTTGACAGGGGAGTACGGTGGAAGGTCCACAGGCATGCGCCGCTTAACCGGTTTGGCACGCGCGCAACAAGGCCCGCATATCGTGTCGGTAAGCTGTAAGGAAAGAGGGGCTGAAGCCCAAGTCCTGGCTGATCGCAGGACTCACGCGGAAGAGGGATTCCGCGGATCCTGCGTCAAGCGGCGCGAGCAGTCGGTTTTCGACTACATCCGTCGTTGTCCACAGTGATCTCTAGGTGGTTGGAAGTGCCGCGAGTATAGCGTTTACTTAGGGTAAACACCAGGAAAATTTGCCCGCCCCGCGGGTCGCGCGGGGCGGACGGTCATCACTTCGGCTTCGGCGGCGGCCCGGCGTAATACAGCGCCAGCGCCTCGATTTCACTTTCGGTCAGGCGCTGCGAGAACGCGCGCATCACGCCCACATCGTCGTTCTGGCGTGAGCCATTGCGAAAGGCATTCATCTGGTCAGTGAAATACTCTTTGGATTGGCCGGCCAGTCTGGGCAGCAAGGGGCCTTCGCCCATGCCGCGCAGTCCATGGCAGTTGGCACACGCAGGTAGCGCCCGCGCGCCGTCGCCTTGCAGATCCAGCTTGCGCGCCGCATCGCCGCCGAATTCGCCCACGTGCATCGGCGGGCCGGCCAAGGTGCCGTAATAGGCTGCCACCTGGCCAATCTCCTGTTCAGTCAGCGCGCGCGCCACGGTGTTCATCAGCGGCTGGACCCGCGTTCCGCTACGGAAGTCGGCCAGCTGTTTGGCCAGATACTCGCGGCTCAGGCCGGCCAGATTCGGAAAGATGCCGCCAGTAGGCGTGATGCCCGCCGGACCGTGGCAGGCAATGCAAGCCTGCACGCCAGCGCCGGGCTTTCCGTTGGCGGCCAGTTGTTTGCCGGCTTCCGGGTCGGCACCGCGCAAGAACCCTTCCCAGTCGCGACGCGACGCGCTGAAATCCAGCGCGCTGCGGCCCGGTACCGGCGCTGCGGCAGCGGGGGCAGCGGGGGCAGCGGCGGGCGAGGCCGGCGCGGCAGCCGTGGCGGGAGCGGGCGCGTTGGCTGGCGCCGCCGGTTTGGATGCGGTCGGCGGGGCCGGCGGCGCGATGACGGCACTTGCGCGGATCAGGCCTTCGCCGCCCGTGCCGATCATCTGATGCGCGGTGGCGATCAGCGTGACAAGCGGCGGCGCCATGATCAGCAGGACCGCGATGGTGATGCCTTTGCGATGTTCGATCATGATCACACCAGCCGCCCTGGCGAACGCAGATAGTCCGCCTTGATTTTTTCGACGATCCAGTAGGCGGTCGCGCCCACGGTGCCTGTCGGGTTGTAGCCCGAATTCTGCGGAAACAACGCCGCGCCCGTCACGAACACATTGGGCACGTCCCAGCTTTGCCCGTACCGGTTGACGACACTGGTGTCGGGGTTGTCGCCCATGGCCGCGCCACCGGTCAAATGCGTGGACTGGTAGGCGGTGGCCGAGAACGGCCGTTTGCGTGGGCCCGGTTCGGTGCGCGCAATCCCTTTCATCGCGCGTCCGATCTCATCGCCCTTGCTGGTCAGGAAGGCCGACATGCGGATGTCGTTGTCCGGAAAATCATAGGTGACGCGCAGCAGCGGCAGCCCCCAGGCGTCCTTGTAGGTCGGGTCCAGGCTCAGGTAGCCGCCACGCCAGGGCTGGGCGGAACCCGTGATGGTGATGGACGCGGAATGGTTGTAGTAGCGCTTGACCGCCTTTTTCCAGTCGGCGCCCCACGAGGGCGTGCCCTTGGGCGTGGGGTGGTAGCCGATCGGCGCGCCGCTGACGACCTGGATCTGCAGATAGCCGCCGCCTACGAATCCCAGCGGACCGTGGTCGAAATTGTCGGCGCTGAAATCATCCATGGTGACGGCCACCGCGCCCGCGCCCATGAAGGGATTGATGTTGACCGATTCGTCGAAAAACAGGTTCACGCCTGACGTGGTCTGGTGCGTGTAGTTGCGGCCCACGACCCCGGTGTCCGTGACGGGATCATAGGGTTTGCCGATGCCGGAGAGCAGTAGCAGCCGCACGTTATTGATGCCGAACGCGCACAACACCACGATTTCAGCCGGTTGGAAGACTTCTTCGCCGGCGGCGTCCACATACGTCACGCCGCGCGCGCGCTTTTTATCCGGGGTGAGCTCGACGCGCAGGACATGGGCGCCGGTGCGGATTTCGAAGTTCTCCATCTTCATCGCCACCGGCAGGATACAGACCTGCGGAGAGGCCTTGGCGAAGTGTTCGCAGCCGAAGTTGGAACAGAACCCGCAGTAGACGCAGGCGCTCATGTGCAGGCCTTCGGAATTCACGTAAGGCCGGGTGCAGAGCGCGGAGGGTTGAACATAGGGGTGGTAGCCCAGCTTCTTGGCCGCCTCGCCGAATAGCGCCGGTGCGTAAGGCACCTTCATGGGCGGATTCGGATAAGGCCGCGACCGCCACGGCTCGAACGGATTGCCGCCTTCCTGCTTTTGCCCCTTGATGTTTCCAGCCTGTCCGGACGCGCCGATCAGATAGTCGTAGCGGTCGAAGTAGGGCTCCAGTTCGTCGTACGTCAGCGGCCAGTCCTGACAGGTCAATTCCTTGTCGAAGATGCCGGCGCCGTAGCGCTCGGTGTAGTGGCTGCGGATACGAAAATCCGTGGGATCGAAGCGGTAGTACGCGCCGGACCAGTGGTTGCCCGCGCCGCCCAGATGCGTGCCGGGATAAGCGAACTGCCAGCGGCGCATCGGCAGGGCTTTCTGGTCGGTGTTATTGCGGAAGGTGAACGTTTCGGTGGCGGCGTCCTGGTGCAGTTCGTGCCGGCGCGTGTATTTCAGTTCATCGTGGACGTTCGGCCCCTGGAAATCTGGCGAAGGCCAACGGGCCTGGCCCCGCTCCAGCACGACAACGCGCTGCTTGGCCGCGGCCAGTTCCTTGCCGATGATGGACCCTGTCCAACCGCCGCCGATGATCGCCACGTCTACCGCGGGTAAGGTTTTAGCCATGTCCGTCTCCCGGCTTCATCGTATGTCCCGTGGCATTGGCGATGGATACGGGCTTGCCGGCCCAAATGACGCCATGCCGTTCGATATCGTTGGAGAACGAGGCGAATGCGCCGGGAAACCCCACCAGCTTCCATCCGACCATGTCTGCGTTGCCGCCATACAGCGGGTCGGAGAAGAACCCTTCGATGGTGGCGTCCAGCAAGGCCTGGAAGAACACGTCGGAAGGCAGCGGTGAAAAATCCGGTTTACCCGCCTGCAGGTCATGAAGCCAGGCGTCCTGTCTGGCGTCATCCAACTCGGCGAAAGGCTTGCCGTCCTGCTTGCGGGTGGCCGCATCCAGCGCGGCCAGACCTCGCCGGATCATCTCGGCGGGCGTGAACGACAACTGGTAACCCTGTTCCGGCGTGCCTTTCTCGAAAGGGCCCTGGCGGTAGAACTGGCTGCCCGCGCCCCAGGCGCCGGCCAACTGGCCATCCAGGAACCGGGTGACGCCGGCCTCCTTGGCGCCCGGGCCCAATTCGTCGGCCGGAATCAGGCGCGCAGCAATCGCATCCATCGCCCGTGCTTCCTGGGCATTGAAAAAGGTCAGGGTGCGAGACGTGGCGGCGGCGGGGTGGGGCGCCTGGCCTGATGCCGTCGCGGGCGGCGCTTCACTGGGCGCGCTGCGGGCCGTGAGGGCCCAGGCGGCGCCGGGTACCCCCACGGCCAGGGCCTTGAGCAGGCCGCGCCGCCCGGGGGCGGGCGGGTCGTCCTGCCGTTGAGGGTCAGGAGAAAGATCGTCCGAGGGTTGATCGTTCATGCATCACTCCAGCATCGGGGCAGGCACGCGACTTGCCCCTGGGTGAAAGAGATCCCGCACCAACTCGTTATCCGTCGGCGCTTAGTTTGTCACTGTTTTCCATTTGGAGACAACCATGAAAAGCCACAAACTGCTACTGCTGTTCGGCCTGGCAATCCTGCCGTGGCAGGCCTGGGCGCAGTCCACCAGCACGACCCTGGTTGCTCAAGCGGCCGCTCCAGCACAACCCATGCCTACGCCGGACGAGAAGACGGCTCCCGCGAACGCCATCGGTAAACCCGTCCCGGGCGCTCGCACGCCTGATGAGAAAAAAATGCCCTCGACTGAAGAAAAGGGCATGGGGTCCAAGCCGGATTCGGCGCCTGGGCAGAAGAGGCCCGACGCGGATACGCGTGACCGCCAGAAGACGCCCGGCGGCAAAACCGGTGCGCCCGACAACGCGGGCATGCCAGGCTCCGGCGCGTCTTCGGGTTCCGGCGGCGGCGCGGATCCACGCTAGCAGCGGCACGCCGCCGTACTTCGCGCTCCGGCGCGTTTCAGGTAATATTCAGGTTCCTGTAAGAACGAGAGCACGGCGGTGTTCACGCGCTGGCGCTGCCCCAAGGGCAGCTCGCGAATTCCGCCCACCATGACCGAAGACCCCCTTCCTACCAGGGCGCCGCGGCGCCCGCCATCACTTCCTCTTCTTCGCCTGGCGTCCGGTTTCCGGAACGCCGCTTTGGCCCGGACCCTCGCCGCAACGCCGTTGCTGGCATGCCGTGCGCCACCGCCACTCGCCTGGCTCCCCGCGCTTGATCTCGCATCTCCTTTTCAGCAAGGCGGCGCCTCCGTGCGCGCTCGCCCATTTACCGTGGACCGACGATGATTTTCGACTGGATGAACGACCCTACCGCCTGGCTCGGCCTGGCGACGCTGGTCATTCTTGAAATTGTTCTGGGCATCGACAACCTGGTGTTCATCGCCATCCTGGCCGACAAGCTGCCGCCCGAGCAGCGCAATCGTGCGCGCCTGATCGGCTTGACGCTGGCACTGGTGATGCGCCTGGGCCTGTTGGCCAGTATCGCGTGGGTCGTCACGCTGACGGCGCCGCTGTTCACGGTGTGGGGGGCCGAGATCTCCGGCCGCGACCTGATCCTGATCCTGGGTGGCCTGTTCCTGCTGTTCAAGGGCACGATGGAACTGCATGAGCGGGTGGAAGGCAGCGCGTCGCACGACGGCGGGCAGAAGCCGCAACATGCCGTGTTCTGGCAGGTGATCCTGCAGATCGTCGTGCTGGATGCCGTGTTCTCGCTGGACTCGGTCATTACCGCCGTGGGCATGGTTCAGGACCTGAGCATCATGATGATCGCGGTCGTTGTCGCGATGGCCGTCATGATGGTGGCCAGCCGTCCGCTGATGGCATTCGTGGGGCGCCATCCGACGGTCGTGATCCTTTGCCTGGGCCTCTTGCTGATGATCGGTTTCAGCCTGGTGGCCGAAGGCCTGGGCTTCCACGTGCCGAAGGGCTATCTGTACGCCGCCATCGGCTTCTCGATTCTGATCGAGCTGTGCAATCAGTTGGCCCGCCGCAACCGCGCCCGCGGCACGCACGCGCTGGGGCGCCGCCAACGCACCGCCCAAGCCGTGTTGCGCCTGCTGCGTGCTGGCCGGGCGGGCCAGCCGGGGCATCAGGCCGACGACGTGGTGGCGCTGGTCGACAGCGCGGGCGACGAACCCGCCTTTGCGCCTGAAGAAAGTTCGATGATCGAGCGCGTGCTGTCGATTGGCGTGCATGATGTCCGCTCCATCATGGTGCCGCGCGGCGACATGACGTGGTTGGATGTGTCAGACACGCCCGACGTCATCGTGCGCAAGTTCGCCACGGGCCACTCGCGCCTGCCGCTGTGCGCCGGCGAGGCGTCCAACGTGCTGGGCGTGGTGCATTTCAAGGAAGTGCTGCCGTTGCTGCAGAACCCGGGTCCGATCGACTTGGTTGAGCTGGCGCGTGAACCGCGCTATGTCATGGAGACGACGCCGGTGCTGAAAGTGCTGGATGAGCTGCGCGCCTCGCGCGACCACATGCTGATCGTGGTGGACGAACACGGCGTTTGCGAAGGCCTCGTGACGCCGATGGACGTGCTGACGGCGGTGGCGGGCGACTTGCCGGAGCATAGCGACGACCAGCCGGAAGCCCTGCAATTGTCGGACGGTTCGTGGCTGTTGGAAGGGCGATTGTCGATCGGGGAGGCGGCGAGGCTGTTGAATGCCCCGGCGCTGGCCGAGGATTATCCCGACGCCACGCTGGCAGGTTGCCTGTTGCGCGCCGTCGGCCGGATCCCTGACGCCGGAGACACCATTCCTTTGCATGGCTGGGCGTTCGAGGTGACCCGTCGGGACGGTCTGCGCGTGGACCAGATGCATGCGCGCCCCGCGTCTCAAACGCAGGCGCCTGCGAAGCCCCACTGAGGGCGGGCACAGGGCCTTTGTGCTTACCCTGCTTTGGGAACGCAAGACTCTGTGCGAATATTGCAGCTGATGTAACGCCTCTTTCTCTTGTGGCTGATTCAAGCGTGTCTTTGCATTTTGTGATTCCTACGTGGAGAGCAAGCATGGGCAGTACGAGGTCTATCGCAGCAAGCAGGGCAGGAACCGCGCGTCCGTTTGATCCTGTGGCAACCCTTCGCCGCACTCTGGCCGTTTGCGGTTTGTCGGTGCTGGCGCTCTTGGCGGGCTGCGCCACCCGGCCTGCGCCGATTCAGGACGAGTCGTTGCGCGGCATCGCCAAGGAGGCATACCTCTATGCCTACCCCATGCTCTACAACTACAAGACCATGTACGGGCAGGCGATTGATCCCGGTAGCAAGAACTATGTGGGCGGCTTCGGCAAGTTTCGCCATTATTCGCAACCGTACACGCCGGAAAATCGCGAAATCGTCACGCCGAACAACGACACCCCTTACTCGTGGGCCTGGCTGGACTTGCGCGCCGAGCCTTGGGTGTTGAGCCTGCCCGCCACGCCGAAAGACCGGTACAACGTCTTCCAGATGGTGGACCTGTACACCTACAACTTCGCGTACGCTGGCGTGCGAGCCACGGGTTTCGGCGCGGGCAATTACCTGATCGCGGGGCCCCGTTGGGATGGCGGTAAACCGAAGGGCATCACGAAGGTGCTCTCGTCCGAGACGGACTTCATCGGGATCCTGGGGCGCACCAGCCTGAACGGGCCGTCGGATGTCAAGAACGTGCAGGCGCTGCAAGCCAAATACCAATTGCGTCCGCTAAGCGAGTTCTTGCGGCATCCGCCGCCCGCTGCGGCGCCCGCCCATGTGGATTGGCTGCCGTGGGACGAACAGCGAGCCACCTCCGTGGACTTCATCGCCTACCTGAACGCGTTGCTGGCGTTCACGCAACCACAGCCGGCGGCAGAGCAAGAGATGATGCGGCGTTTCGCGCTGATCGGCATCGGGCCGGGCAAGTCCTTCGACGCCGCCAGGCTCGACGCCACCACGCGCGCCGCGATCGAGCAGGGTGTGGCGGATGGCAAGGCGGCGCTCTTGCAGGCCGAAAAGCAGACGCGTTCGTCCATCGGCCTGTTCGGTTCGCGCGCGGCCTTGGGCAACGACTATACGAAGCGGGCAGTCGCCGCCGCCATGGGCATTTACGGCAACTCGTCCGAAGAGGCCGTTTACCTGGGCTATGAAGAAGACGCGCAGGGACGCCCGCTGGAGGGCGGCAAGTCCTATCAGATCCGCTTTGAACCGGGCCAGTTGCCCCCGGTCCAGTTCTTCTGGTCCATGACGATGTACGACTTGCCGGGCCGCCACCTGGTCGACAACCCGATCCAGCGCTACGCGATTGGCGACCGCACCCCAGGGCTGAAACGGGGCAAGGACGGGTCGCTGACGCTTTACGTGCAGCATGCAAACCCGGGCAAGGACAAAGAGTCGAATTGGTTGCCGGCGCCGGAAGGGCGCTTCAACATCGTGGCCCGGTTTTACGGCCCGAAGCCCCAGGTTCTGAACGGTACGTGGAAGCTGCCCCAGGCCGAATTGGCGCCTTGAGGCACACGAAAAAGGGGAAGCAATGACGTCGAACCGCGCGCGCCGGACCCGCTTGCGCAATGCGATGGCGCCATGGATCACGCTGGCCGCGCTGACCGCGCCGTCGGCGTCCATGGCAACGGAAGGCGCCTTGGGCCGCCAGATTACGGGCACCAATGTGCAGCCGAACGCGGGCATCGTTTCGCCCGAGCCGATCTGGGCCGTGAATTTCACCCAGATCTATCTGGACGGCAACATCGGCGGCAGCCGCGAAGTGCCGGTGGGCGGACGCACCTCGCTGGGCCTGGACGGGCAGGTCGCGTTCACGCTGGCCACCGTGCTCAAGACGTGGGACACCGGACCGGGACGCTGGAACTTCGCCTCAAGCTTTACCTTGCCCTACGTCTGGACAAAAGTGGATTCCAGGCTCAGCGGCCCGGGCGGCCGCACGATCGGGCAAAGCGATACCGCGTCGAATCTGTTCGACCTGTACTTTTCGCCGATTATTGCCGGCTACCATTTTTCAGAAACCTCGCACATGGCGCTCAGCCTGAACATCTGGGCGCCCACCGGCAAGTACAACGCCCGGGACATGGCCAACCCCAGTTTGAACAACTGGACCTTCATTCCCCAGGTGGCCTATACCAAGATATTTCCAGAGTCCGGCTTTCAGCTGGACACGGTGGCGGGGGTGCAGTTCTACACCCGCAACAACGCCACCGACTATCGCAATGCGCCCCTCTTCAGCCTGGACGTGATGGGCCGCAAGACCTTCAGCAACGGCGTCAGCGCGGGGCTTGTCCTGGGCACCATTCAGCAGATGGGCAGCGACAAGGGGCCCACGGCGGATCGGCTCAACGGCTTCAAAGGCCGCGATTGGGCGCTGGGCCCGATCGTCACCTACGACACGAAGCTGGCCGACAAGCGCTCGCTGTCCCTTAGCCTGCGCTGGGTCCCCACCATCAGCAGCACGAACCGGCTCGACAGCACCAGCACGTTCATGGGCACCGCCACCCTGGTGTTCTGACGCCGGAATCGGTGCGAATAAGGGTGTGAATCGGGCGGGCGAGTGCTGTGGCGATCAGCTGCACACGCGCCGCCAGGGGGCGACGCCGCGCGGCGGGCAGTAGCCGGCGCAGGGCGTCGCGATGGACACGCCGCTTTGGCACCGGAGTTCGGGCGCCTTGTCGCCATACGGCACGGTGCCCTGGCAATCGCAAGTGGCGACCCCCGCGCCCGACGGCAGCTTTTTCACTGTCGTGGCAGGCGTCTGGGAAGACGCCGCCGCGGCGTCGTCGCCGTCGTCGCTGTCGACCACCGCCCGCACTTTCGCCGCCGGCATGTTGCACGCCTTCGCAATGGACTTCACCGATTTTCCTTCGTCCGACATCGATAGTATTTTTTTGTCGCTGCACGCGGCATGGGCAAGGGACGGAAAGCCGCCGATCGCGGCGCAGAACATGAACGCGGAAAGCGCTGCCCGGCACAGGGTCATCACATGCGTCTCCGTCCTATTGATGCGGGTTGGGGGGAATACGCCGCCCGCCTGATCGCGCGGGCTTTTGCGGCCTAGCGTAGTGCGCCGGTTTTCATGGTGTCAATGCGACACGCTTAAATAGGATGGCCGGCGGCGGATTAGTTTCCGCCGTCGGGCCGGATGTGCCTGAAGTGTCTGGTAAGCCCGCAAGGATCAGGAATCACCAGGCGCGGGCGCCCCCCGCCAGTGCCGGATGCGCGGCGATATCGGCGGCGGCCCGGCGGCGGGCCGCCTGCAGCGCCTCCGGGCCGCGCGCCGTGCCTTCCACCGAAAAGAACGTCACGGTCCGCAGGCCCATCGTGCCCAGCACATGCTTGAGATAAGGCGTCAGGAAGTCGGGCTGGCGCGCGGCGCCGCCCGAGAATTCGCCGCCTGACGAGATGGCGACGTACACGGGGCGGTCCGGCAGGTTGCCAATCTTGCCCTCGGCGGTGATACGGAAGGTACTGCGCACGCGGACGACATGGTCGATCCACACCTTCAAGGACGACGGTACCGTGAAGTTGTGCATCGGCGTGGCAATGACGATATGCGTGGCGTCTCGCAATGCCTGGATCAATTGCGCCGACTGCCGCAGCGCGCCGCGTCCCAGTGTCGCGTCAGCCGGGTCCGCGGGCGCGCTCAACGCCGCGGCGTAGTCCTGATCCACATGGGGCAGGGCGGTGGCGTCAATTTCAACGATCCGGGGCGCCTGCGGGCCTGCGGCCGCGATCAAGCGGTCCAGGATGCGTTGCGACAGGCGATGGCTTTCGGATTCGCGGCCGCGCGGGCTGCAGGTGATGTGAAGAATGCTCATGCGGCGGAGGGGTCCAAAGACTTGCTGAAACGGATGGCACTGGTCAACAGGCCTTGACGGAAGTAGAAGCGCTGGGCCAGCGCATTGGACAAGCCCGTATCCAGGACGAACCTGGCACAACCCGCATCGCGGGCCATGCCGTCCAGAGCCTGGAGCAAGCGGGCGCCCCAGCGGCCTCCGCGCCGCGTGCTGTCCACGACAAGGTCGTCGACATACATGAAGCGGCCGTAGATCAGGTTTTCCTGATAGCGGTAGCCGGCCAACGCCACGACCTGGCCGGCGTCGACGGCGGCCAGCAGCCGGTAACTGTCGGCGCGCATGCGGGTGATGCGCGCAACGAAGTCGTCCGCGCCGGAAAGATGCGGCCGCAGTTCGCGCATCAGCGGCAGGCAGGCGCGCAATTCGTCATCGGTATCGACGGGTGTTAAAGCGAAGTCGGTCATGGAGGCATTCACGAGTGATTCAAGGAGAACGAGACGTCATCGTAGAAAGACCATGACATAATTTAAAGGGCCATAAATTGAACTTTGGACTATGCCATGACCGATCAACGCCCGAAGGACGGGATGCCGCCGCTGGCCCCCGACAACGGGAATCCGCTCTATCGCCGGATCTACGACCGGTTTCGCGGCGCGATCGCGCAAGGCACGCTGGCGCCGGGTGATCGCGTTCCTTCCGCCCGCGCATTGGCCAAGGAAATGGGCGTGGCGCGTGGCACGGTCGAAGTGGCCTATTCGCTGTTGGTCGCCGAAGGCTACATCCAGGCGCGTGGGCAGGCGGGCACGATCGTCGCGCCCGACCTGCAACCGCAAGCGCCACCCGCCGCGGCCTTGCCCGTGCCGGAAACGCCTGACGACGGGCACGGCTGGCATCGCCCGGCCGTCATCCTGCCGTTCCAGATGGGAGTTCCTGCCCTGGACGAATTTCCCCGCAAGCTGTGGGCGCGACTGGGCGCCCGGCAATTGCGCGGCCTGCAGGCGCCGGATCTGTCCTATCCGCCGTCCAACGGGCTGATGGGATTGCAGACCGCCGTGGCCGCCTATTTGCAGGTGGCGCGAGGTATCCACTGTCAGCCATCCGAGGTGTTCATTACCTCGGGCTACAACCATTCAATGCAGTTGGTCATGCAGGCGCTGCTTGCCCCGGGCGACCACGTGTGGGTGGAAGACCCGGGTTACCCGCCCACGCGCGCTTTGTTGGCGCAGGCCCGTATGCAGGCGGCGCCGGTGCCGGTGGATCAGGACGGCATGATGGTGGCCGAGGGTATTGCGCGGTGCGCCGACGCGAAGGCGGCCGTGGTAACGCCGGCGCATCAAAGCCCGCTGTCGATGTCCTTGTCGTTGCCACGCCGGCAAGCTTTGTTGGAATGGGCCGAACGGCAGCAAGCCTGGATCGTCGAAGACGATTATGACGGCGAATACCGCTATGCCAGCCGACCCTTGCCCGCATTGAAAAGCCTGGATGCGCAAGGGCGCGTGCTGTATGCCGGCTCGTTCAGCAAGGTACTGTTTCCGGGAATGCGGCTGGCGTACCTGGTGGTGCCGGCGGCGCAGGTGGCGCGTTTCGACCGGATCTGCCGGCTGCTGTCGGGCACCGCGCCGGGCTTGACCCAGTCCATTCTCACGGCCTTCATGACCGAGGGCCACTTTGGCCGGCACATCCAGCGCATGCGGCGCTTGTACGGCGAACGGCGCAACGCCACGGCCGCTGGCCTGGCCGCCGCGCTCGGGCCGGACATGCGTATCGATCCGCAGCCCGGCGGCATGCACCTGGTGGCGCGCATGGACGGGCGCCAATGGGATCAGCCGCTGGCGGCGCGGATGCGGGAGCAGGGCATGTATGCGCACGCACTGTCGCGCTGGTCCTCGCTGCCGAATCCCCACGAGGGCCTGTTGCTCGGCTTCACGAACATCGCCTCGGAAACGCAAGCCCATGCGTTGGGCCTGCGGATCAAGGCGTTGATGTAGGCCTTAGTTCAACCCGGCCTTGTCCAGGCCGAAGGCGGCATCCGCCGAGCCTGGCACCGTGCGGAAGGCCACGTTCAGGCGATTCCAGCCGTTGATGGCGACCACGCGGAATGTCAGGTCGGATATCTCTGCTTCGGTGAACTGCTCACGCGCCTGCTCGTATACATCGTTGGGTACGCCATGCGCGGGCAACGTGGTCAGTGCTTCCGTCCACGCCAGCGCGGCCCGTTCGCGGGCCGAGAAAAGCGGAGACTCGCGCCAGACCGCGATGTGGTGCAGGCGCAATTCACGTTCGCCGTGCAGCTTGGCTTGCTTGACGTGCATGTCCAGGCAAAAACCGCAGCCATTGATCTGCGACGCGCGGATATCGACCAGGTCGCCGAATTCTTCAATGATCGGCACCTTTTTCATCGCCGCACTGAAGTCCATGTACTTCTTGGACAGCTCCGCCGACACCTGGAAGTAATTCAATCGTTGGCTCATTTGCCTACCTTTCTGAAACGCTGTTTTCGAATTGGGGTTGCGACTTCGAATCATGCGTCTGATTGGACCAGGCAAAAAGTGCCATAAAACGTGTTTCGTTATAGGCCATGCGGCGTTCCGCCGCCCAAGCGGGGCCAGCGCAGCACGAACCGCGCACCTCCTAGCGGGCTGCTCTGGATCTCGATCGTGCCGCCATGGTTCGCTGCCACCCGCTTGACGATGGCCAGTCCCAGGCCCGCGCCGCCCGTGCCGCGGTCGCGGCTTTCGTCCAGCCGGATGAAGGGCTCGAACACGCGTTCACGGTCTGCTTCGGCGATGCCGCCGCCGTCGTCGTCCACCAGAAGTTCGTAGCCATCGCCGGGGATTTCCTTCAGCTCGATGTCGACGCGCTGGCTGGCGTAGCGGACCGCGTTCTGCACCAGGTTCAGCAATGCGCGGCTCATGTAGCGCGGGTGCAATTCGACGTGGGCGGGATGGCCGTCGCGCACACGGCACTGGATGCCTCGGGCGTCGGCTTGGTGCGCCACCTGCGCCAACGCTTCGCCCAGCCAGTCGCACACGTCCACGGTCTCTTGTTTCACGGTGTCGTCGGCGGGCCGTTCCAGCCGCGCGTAGACCAGCAATTCGGCAACCATCGCTTCCAACTCCAGGATGTCGGTGCGCATGTCTTGCAGGATCTGCCGGCGGCGCGGCAGGTAGCGGTCGTGGCCCAGCATATCCACTTCAAACGAAAGGCGGGCAAGCGGGGTGCGCAGCTCGTGCGACACGGCGTTGGTAAGGCTGCGCTGGTTATCGATCAGCACCGCGATGCGCTCGGCCATGTGGTTGAAGCTCTCGCCCACATGGCGGATACCCGAAATGCGGGACAGCCGCACGCGCACGCTCATGTCGCCATGGCCCATCCGCAGCGTCGCCCTGCGCAAGGCGTCCAGGTCGCGCCAGATCGGCAGGGCCCAACCCAGCAGCAGGACGATCGCCAGCACCACGCTCAGTGCCGCCCAGGCCGACCACGTGATCCACCGCTCCATCGCGGGTTCCAGCGGCAGCCGCACGTTCAGCCACTGTACGGGCTCGCCTGGCAGGCGGGTCAGGTACGTGTTGTAGTCGTCGCGCATGATCAGGCCGGTACGGTCCAGCTGTTGCTGCTCTGCCGGCGTCGGGCGCACCTTGCTGTCCGGCAGCAGCGTCAGCGCCAGGCCGTAGTGCGGCTGCAGTTCTTCCAGGATATAGCTGGCGCGGGCCTCCGGCGCGATGGCGTCCAGGTCTTTGTGCAGCGCGTAGATCTGCCCGCGCACCGCTCGGTACGAGAGGTCGGCGCTAAGCGAATCCAGCAAATATCCGAAGCTGAGGTTGACCAGTTGCGTCGCCACGGCATAGCCGATCGTGGCGATGATGACGATGCGCATCGCGAATCTAAGCATCAGGAGCCTTTCCTGTGGCGCGGCAAGCAAGGGTGCGGCGCGAAGCGGATATTGGGAAGGGCGGCGGAAATCATGCAGCGATAGCGAGCTAATCGCGCATGCTAGTGGCGCGCACGCGCCAAAATTCTCTGGAATTGTGTGTCAATTGTGAAGATTCGTGCAGTGCGCGCCCGCCGCGCACGGGCCGATCGCGGCGGCAGGGCCATCAGACCCGATTGAAACTGCCGCGCGCCCCGGCTATAAGCATGGAGAAGGGGCGGACATTCGGCGCCCCGCCTGCCATTGATCGCTTCAGCAAGATGCCGCACCCGCCTCCCCACGACGAGCACGTCGCCAGCCGGCCCGCCACGCACGAACGCGTGGACAGCGGCCGGGGTTCCTGTTTGGAAGTATTCCTTGTGTTCCTGCGCCTGGGGTTGACCTCGTTCGGCGGACCGGTCGCCCATCTGGCCTATTTCCGCACGGAATTCGTCGACAAACGCCGCTGGCTTGATGACTACGCCTATTCCGACCTGGTGGCGCTGTGCCAGTTCCTGCCGGGTCCGGCAAGCAGCCAGGTGGGCATGGCGATCGGGCTTCGACGCGCGGGCTGGCCGGGCATGGCGGCCGCGTGGCTGGCCTTCACCTTGCCGACCGCGCTGGCGCTTATTGGTTTCGCATTGGGGTTGGCGCATTTTGGCTGGCTGTCGCAGTCCGGCGCCATACACGGATTGAAAGTGGCGGCGGTGGCGATCATCGCCCAGGCCGTCTGGGGCATGGGCCGGACGCTATGCCCGGACCGCCCGCGAGCGGCATTGGCGGTGGCGGCGGCGCTGATCACGGCCGCGCTGCCCACCGCGTGGGGACAGCTTGGCGCGGTCTTGCTTGGCATCGTCGTGGGCGCCGCCGCGTTGCAGGTGCCGCCCCGGCCCCTGCTGGCCAACCGCGCGCAGGGCGCTTCGCGCCGCGCGGGCTACATCGCTATTGCGCTGTTTGTCGCGCTGCTGGCGGGTCTGCCCGCGTGGGCGGCGCTGTCCGATTCCCCGCTGGCGGCCCAGGTCGCGGGCTTTTATCGGGCCGGTGCGCTGGTATTCGGTGGCGGCCACGTGGTGCTGCCTTTGCTGGAGGCCACCGCGGTGTCCGGGGGCATGGTGTCCGACGCCGATTTCCTGGCCGGCTACGGCGCGGCGCAGGCGATGCCAGGGCCGGTGTTTGCATTCGCCGCCTTCCTGGGCGCCTCGTCCGCAGGCCCGCTGTCGGGCTGGGCCGGCGGGCTGGCATTCCTGGCGATTGTCTTCCTGCCCGGCGCATTGCTGGTTGCCGGCGCATTGCCATTCTGGGAGACCCTGCGGCGGCGGCCCGGCGTGCGCAACATGGCAGCAGGGGTGAACGCCGCCGTGGTCGGCATACTGCTGGCCGCGCTCTATGACCCGGTGTGGACCACCTCAATCCTGACCAAGGCCGATTTTGCGCTGGCGCTGTCGTTGTTCGCGTTGCTGGTCTATGCGCGCTGGTCGCCCGTCTGGGTCGTGCTGGCGGCGGCGGCCGGCGGCTGGGCCCTGGCCTGGTTGAACTAGGACCAGGGCCTGGGCAGACCGCCTTCTCGTCCTGACGGATCTACGCCTGCCAGCGCGGCGTGCGCTTTTCCAGAAACGCGTCGATGCCTTCGCAGGCGTCGGCCTCCATCATGTTGCGCGCCATGACGTCACCCGCGTAGTCGTACGCGTCGGCCAGCGCCATTTGCCGTTGCTTGTAGAACATGCGTTTGCCATAGCGGACGGCCGACGGGCTTTTCGCCAGGATCTCGGCGGTCAGGGCGCGCACCCGGGCATCCAGCTCCGTCTCGGGCACCGCGTCGTTGATCAGGCCCCAGTCGGCGGCCTGGGCCGCGTCGATGAACCGGGCAGTCACCAGCATTTCGAAGGCGCGCTTGGCCGACACGTTGCGGCTGAGCGCCACGGCGGGGGTCGAGCAGAACAGGCCGACATTGATGCCGGACACGGCAAATCGTGCATTGTCGGCGGCCACCGCCAGGTCGCAGCTGGCGACCAGTTGACATCCTGCGGCGGTAGCGATGCCTTGCACCTTGGCGATGACGGGCACGGGCAAAGCTTGCAAGCCTTGCATGACGCTGCCGCACTTGCGGAACAACGCGCGGTAGTAATCCAGCGAGGGCTGGCTGCGCATTTCGCGCAGGTCGTGGCCGGCGCAGAACGCGCGGCCCGCCGACTCCAGCACGACGCAGCGCACCTCGGTGTCACGCTCCAGGGCGTCGATCTCTTGCTGCAACGCGCCAAGCAAGCCTTCGGACAGGGCGTTGAATTGCGAAGGGCGGTTCATGCGCAGCGTCACCACGCCGTTTTCCGTGGTGCGTTCAAGCAGCGGCGGTTGCGCCGAAGTGTCCAGGGCCATGTCGTCTCCAGGAAAGAGGGTTCCTGGATACTAGCGCAAGCGGCGCCGCGATTCAGTCAGCCGTTCAGCCCGCCAGGCGGCGCGCCATGCCGGACGACAGGCATAGCAGCGGTGCGACGATCACGGCGCCGATCAGGGCCATCGCGGCCTGGGGCGCCACGCCGCTGTCCAGCAGCAAGGTCGCGATGACGGCGGAACCGCTCATCTGGAAGAGGCCATACACTGCCGCGGCAGTGCCGGCGCGTTCGGCGAACGGCTCCAGCGCCAGGCTCAGGCCTGATCCCAGCGCCAGCGAAAAGCCGACCGTCAGCACGGCGACCGGCAACATGAAGATCCATGCCGACAACGGCGCCCACCACCAGGCCGCGGCATGCATGGCCGACGCCAGCAGCAGCGCTACCAACCCGACCCGCACCATGGCGTGGCGGCCATAGCGCGAGATGAAGGTGGGTGCCAGGAAGAAGGCGGCGATGTTGATCGCGGCGTTACCGCCGAACCATGCGGAGAAACCTAGTTCCGTATACCCCAGCTGCTGCACCAGTACGACGGGCGCGGCCGAGACGAACACCAGGATCATCGCCATGCCCGCCGTGCCGAACATCGCAAAATACAGGAACCTGCCGCTGGCGACGATGGGCAGGTAGCGGCGCAGGCTGTAGAGCGCGCCCCGGGGCTGAGTCGGCGCCGCGCGGGTCTCCTCGAAGCGCTTGGCCAGCAGCACGGCCAGGGCCAGCGCGAACCCCACCATGAACACGAACGTGCTGCGCCAGCCGGCCTGCACCGCCAGGATGCCGCCCAGCATGGGCGCCAGCGCGGGCACGGAACACAACGCGCCATTCAGATAGCTATAGACGCGCGCGCCGACCGCCGGGCTGAATCGGTCACGCACCGCGGCAAACGCCACCAGCGAGGCCGAACACGCGCCCAATCCCTGGATGATGCGGGCGGCGTAAAACACTTCGAGCGATGTCGCCGCGGCGCCGAGCGCCGAGCCGGCCAGGTAGGCCAACGCGCCGCCCAGTGCGACGGGCCGGCGGCCATAGCGGTCGGCCAGCGGGCCGATCAGCATCTGGCCCACACCCACCGCGAAGATGAACAACGTGATGCTGGCCTGCAGCGCGCTGACGGGCTGGCCAAAGTCCTGCGCCATCGCGGGCAGGGAAGGCAGGTAGATGTCGATGCCCATCGGCGTCAGCGTGACCAGTCCCATCAAGAGACCGATCAGCCAGCGTTGGCTTCGGGAGGATGCAGCAGACTTCATGGCAGGCTCTGGGCGCATTGCGCACCCGGGAAAACCCGACATTATCCACCAATGCGTGGCGGCGCCGGAGCAGGGCGCAGCCGTGACGGGCGCAGTAGAATATTTGGCATGAACACGCCCGCCTTTCGTCCTCGCATCGTCATTCTCTACTGCACCCAGTGCCAGTGGCTGCTGCGCGCTGGCTGGATGGCGCAAGAGCTACTGTCCACGTTTTCGACCGATCTGGGCGAAGTGGTCCTGCAGCCCGGCACTGGTGGCATATTCCAGATCACCTACAACGGTGACCTGATCTGGGACCGCAAGAGCGACGGCGGTTTCCCGGAGGCCAAGGTGCTAAAGCAGCGCGTGCGCGACCGGCTGGATCCGGGGCGCCCGCTAGGCCATATCGACGGTCATACCGCCGGCCCGCTGGCTGCGCCTCCGGACGACTGACGGCTACGCCGCCGATTCCGACTCCTGTAGCGCCGCACGTCCCTTGTTGCGTTGGCGGACCGCCGACGCGACCAGCAGCGCGATCAGCGCGACGCAGGCCAGGATGAAGCCCAGGCTGATCGGGCGCGACACGAAGATCGACAGCTCGCCGCGCGACAACAGCAAGGCGCGGCGGAAGTTCTCTTCCACCATCGGTCCCAGCACAAAGCCCAGCAGCAGCGGCGCGGGTTCGAACCGCAACCGGATCAGCGCATAGCCCGCCGCCCCGAATACCGTCACCATGCCGACGTCAAACAGGTTGTTGTTGGTGCTGTAGACGCCCACGCAGACAAAGAACAGCGCGGCCGGGAACAAGTAGCGGAACGGTACCGTCAACAAGCGCACCCACATCCCGATAAGCGGCAGATTCAGCAGCAACAGCAGCACGTTACCCACCCAGAAGCTGGCGATCAGCCCCCAGAACATGTCGGCGTGTTCGATCATCATCTGCGGACCCGGCTGGATGCCGTGGATGATCAGCGCGCCCAACATCAGGGCCATTACCGGATCACCGGGAATGCCCAGGCTCATCGTCGGAATGAAGCTCGTCTGCGTCGACGCGCTGGTGGCCGCCTCCGGGCCCGCGATCCCTTCGATCGCGCCGCGGCCGAAGCGGCGCGGTTCACGCGCCACCTTCTTTTCCACTGCATAAGAGATGAACGACGCGATCGTCGGGCCGGTGCCAGGCAGGATGCCGAACGCCGCGCCGATAGCCGTGCCGCGCACCAGGGCGCCGCGCGATTGCTTGATGTCGCCGGCTTCCGGCCGCATGGACTTCATGCCGACCTTCGCCGAGGTGACCTTGCTGTCGCCGCCGATGCGGTTGATGTTCTTCAGGAAATCCGCCACGCCGAACAGGCCCATGGCCAGCGCCACGATCTGCAATCCGTCGGACAGTTCCAGGATGCCGAAGTGAAAGCGCATGGTGCCGGTGTTGACGTCGGTGCCGACCACGCCCAGCAGCAGCCCCACGACCACCATCGCCACGCCCTTGATCGCCGAACCCTTCGCCAAGGTGGCGCCGGCTAGCAAGCCCAGCATCATCATGGAGAAATACTCGGCCGGGCCGAACTTGAAGGCCACGTCCACCAGCAACGGGGAAAACAGGATCATGGCCAGGATGCCCACCGACGCGCCGCAGAACGACGAGAACATCAGCATGAACAACGCGGACCCGGCCTTGCCGTTGCGCGCCAGCGGATTGCCGTCCAGGCAGGCCACGGCGTGCGAAGCCGTGCCCGGCAGGTTCAGCATGATGGAGGTGATGCCGCCGCCATACTGCGAGCCGTAATAGATGCCTGACAGCATCACCAGCGCCGCGGTCGGCGTCATGGTGTAGGTAAGCGGTAGCAGGATGGAGATGGCGGCCAGCACGCCCATGCCCGGCAGCACGCCGATCAGGTTGCCCATGAACACGCCGAACACGGCCCACATCAGGTTGTCCAGCGCGAAGGCGACTGAAAACCCGTGCATCAGGTTATTGAAGATATCCATCGCTCAGCCCCAGCGGAACAGCGGAAACTGCAGTTGCAGCGCCCACGAAAACACCGCCACGCCCAGGATCGTCACGCCGGTTGCGAGCAGGGCTGCGGTGCGCCACGTGTGCTGACGGTCGCCCATCGCGGAGAGAAACACCAGGACGAACGTGGCAGGCACCAAGCCGCCGAACTTGCCGATCAGGATAAAGGCCAGCAAGCCGCCGATGATGCAGCCCCACCCGCGCCATTCGGGCGGCGAAACCTCTTCGGCGTCTTCTTCGGCCGCGGCAGGGGACGCGGCCATCTTCGCGATGACCAGGCCCAGCATGACCAGCAGGGCGCCCAATATCGCCGGGAACATGCCCGGCCCCATGCGGGCAAGGCTGCCCAAGGTGTAGGTGGATGCCTGCGCGATGGCACCCAGGCCCAGCACGATCATCGTGCCGGCCGCCCACGCTTCGCGCCGGACGGCGCTGCGTTTCGATTGCATTGATCTCGTCTCCCGTTGTTGTGTTTTTGTCTGACTGTCGTCTGAACAAAAACTGACATTGCAATGAATGCGGGAGTCTAAAAATCCAAACTTCCGTTCACCTTTCAGGCGAACGGAGAATCGCGCCGAGGGCGCGGATTAGGCGGGAAATTGCGGGAAATCCCTAGGCCGGATGCGCGGCGGATGGCGGACGGAAGCGGATCGCCATGGCGAAAAGCACCAGGCAAATCAGCGTCATCAAGATCCATGCTGGCGTCAGGTCGGCCAGGTGCTGCCGGATCAGGCCGGCGGCAAACGGAAAGAGCGCGGCAATCAAATACCCCACGCCTTGCACGAACGACGCCAGCCGGCCGGCTTCCGACGGCGTCGCGGCGTGATCCATGGCCACGATCAGCGACAACGGAAAGAGCGCGCCGATGCCCAGCCCCGCCAAGATGGCGGCGGGCCACGCCAGCGCGGCGGGCGCCGCGATCCAGCCGGCCAGGCCCAGGAAGAGCGCACCGATCGCCACGAACAGCGCGGGCCGCCGATCAGGCAAACGGCCAATGCACAACGAGACGAGCAGACCCGCAGCGATCTCGGCCGCCGTCACGGCGCCAAGCAGTTGGCCCGCTGAAATCGCCGACCAGCCCAGTGCGGTGTAGTAGGGCGGCAGCCATGCCAGGACCAGGGTGTAGGCGCCAGTGCCCAGGCCGAAGAACACGGCCAGCAGCCAGGCGCGCTGGCGCGGAGTACGCAGGGGGCTGGACGTGCCTTGGCCGGCGATGGGCGTGGGCGACGCACGGTTCACCAGCAACCACGCCGCCAACGCGATGGCGGCCGGCACGGCCCACACCGCCAGCGCCTGCAGCCAGCCCGCGCGCTGCGCCACGATGGGCGACGCCACGCTGGCCACGGCGGCGCCGCCCATGATCGCGGTCGAATAGACGCCCATGATCGCGCTGCTGCCCGCTGCGAAGCGGGTTTTGATGTGGCTGGGCAGCAAGGCTTGCGTCACGGCGATGCCCAGGCCCGCGACGACGCCGCTTGCCAGCATCAGGCTGGTGTTGTCCGCCCAGAAGCGGCCCGCAGTGGCGGCCGTGACCAATGCCAGACCGGCGGCTACGCCGAGCGGTTCGCCGATCAAGCGGCGCAGCGGCGCCACGCTCAAGGCGCCCAATCCCATGACAAAGACAGGCAGCGCGGTCAGCAGCCCGGCCACGGCGTCCGGCATGCGGGTGGCGGCTTGGACCCAGTCCAGCAATGGGGGAACGGATGCCAGGACGGGACGCAGGTTCAGGCCAACAAGGATGATGGCGGCGATGCGCCAAGCGTTGAAACGGGGGGAAGGCACGGTGGCTCCATACCCGGAAACGCTGCCGTATGCGGCACGTTCCGGTAAACTATCTTGGCATCAAGATATTTGTATTTTATCTCTACGTCAAGATAATCGGAGGCAGACCGTGGATAGGGCAAGCCGAGCAGTGGAACAGTGGAACCGCGAACGTCCCGACCTCGATGTGTCGACGATGCGCGTGCTGGGCCGGTTGGGCGAATGCGCGCTGGTGATCACGCGCGACCGAATCAACCCGCTGTTTGCCGAGTTCGGCTTGCAGCCCGGCGAATTCGATGTGCTGGCCACGCTGCGCCGCAGCGGCAAGCCGTATGCGTTGACGCCCACGGCGCTATACGAAGACGCCATGATCTCGTCCGGCAGCATGACCCATCGCATCGATCGGCTGGAAAAGGCCGGTCTGGTGGTGCGCACGCCCAATCCCGACGACGGGCGAGCCACGCTGGTGATGTTGACGAAGCCGGGGCAAAAGCTCATCGACGAAGCCGTGGGTGGG
>NZ_JBHFII010000044.1:158959-210619 GCF_057334215.1 Achromobacter maghribensis
CGTGCCAACCAAGCCGACGTACTGTCGCCATTGAGCGCGACCGAGCAGGAGCAATTAAGCCGCCTGCTCGGCAAGCTGTTGAAGGCCTACGAGTAGTTGTTGACGGCCTGGCAATAAGATGCGACGCGCCTGGCGCGGCGATGGCCTACAAGCCTAACTCCGACAAACCCGGGTGATCGTCGGGGCGTCGGCCCAACGGCCAGTGGAACTTGCGGTCGGCTTCCTTGATGGGCAGGTCGTTGATGCAGGCATAGCGGTTCACCATCAGGCCGTCTTCGCCAAATTCCCAGTTTTCGTTGCCGTAGGAGCGGAACCAATTGCCCGAGTCGTCGTGCCATTCATAGGCGTAGCGCACGGCGATGCGATGGTCCGTGTAGGCCCAAAGTTCCTTGATCAGCCGGTAATCCAGCTCCTTGGCCCATTTGCGTGCCAGGAAGGCGCGGGCTTCGTCCCGGTTCTTCACGAATTCGGCGCGGTTGCGCCAATGCGTGTCCAGGCTGTAGGCCAGCGCGACCTTGTCGGGATCGCGGCTGTTCCAGCCATCTTCGGCCAGCCGAACCTTCTGGATAGCGCTTTGGTGGGTGAAGGGCGGCAGGGGCGGACGGACTTCAGGGGTGGACGTCATGGGAAAGGCCTCGTGCGTGGGAAGAAAGCAGTTCAGGGGCGGGCGGCCAGCAGCGCCGCGGCGGCGCGTTCGGCGCTATCGGTGATCGACAGGTCGCCGGT
Organism: Achromobacter maghribensis; assembly: GCF_057334215.1. Taxonomy (NCBI): domain Bacteria; kingdom Pseudomonadati; phylum Pseudomonadota; class Betaproteobacteria; order Burkholderiales; family Alcaligenaceae; genus Achromobacter; species Achromobacter maghribensis. The sequence continues at coordinate 159,686 of NZ_JBHFII010000044.1, forward strand.
CACGAGGGCAACGGCGATGGCGCCGTCGATCAGCACCAATAGCTGACGCGCCATGTCATCGGGATCAGGCACGCCTGCGGCTTGCGTCAGCGTCAGCACATGGGCCAGCAAACGAGCCTTGTGCAGCCGGGAAACTTCGCGTATCGGATTGGCAGGGTCGCCGATTTCTCCGGCGGCGTTAATGAATGCGCAACCGCGAAATCCTTCCGACGCAAACCACTCCCGCAAGGCGTCGAAGATGGACATCAAGCGCGCATGGGGCGTTGCCGCTTGCGTCGTGGCGGCGATGAACCACTCCATCCAGCGCTCGTCGCGCGCTTGCAGGGCGGCCGCCACCAAGGCTTCCTTGGTGGGGTAGTACTTGTAGAGCCCTTTGCGCGCAACCCCCGAGGTCTTCACGATCAGGTCCATGCCGGTGGCGTTGATGCCGCCTTGATAGATGAGATTCTCGGTGGCCCGGAGCAAGCGGACCTGCGTGTCGTCGAGGCCGGCGGGGGGAAGGGCGCTTGTGCTGGAAGTCATGGATGGAGCCTTTGAGAACGATCATTCTCTATCTGACAGGGCGGATGGTAGAACGATCGTTCTCTGCCGTCAATGTGTTTATCCGCGCTCCGGGTTCACAAGGTCGCCGGGCCGATCTGCTTGCTATTTCTGTCAAAATTATGCTAATATCACTTAATTCGCATAAATAACAACAGCAAAAAACAATAGCTGTGCCGGTCTAGGTAGGCATTAGATAGTGCACTAAGTAGTGCACTACGCAGGTACATAGACAAGTACAGCTACAGCGAACCCTCAGCGTTGCTTTTTCCGAATGCCTTCCCCCGCATCCCCATACGGCATTCGTGGCACGCTTGAATCCCGGCAGGTACTTTGCTTACGCGGGGGAGGCCATGCGCCTCGCACAGGAGAACGCTCATGTCGCATCAACTGATTGGTAAAAAGTGGCGCTTCGAGATTCCGCCCTTGGAGTGGAAAGCCCCCGACGCCAACAAGGAATCCGAAGTCGACGCGGCACCCGCCGACACCGAGGCTTCAGAAGACGCCGATAAGCCGCGTCTATCCGCCTGATCCCTTCCCCTGACGCTTGGCGTCCGGCCTGTACTGCCAGGCTGATTCAATCCTGATTGACCGATTTCGAACGGCGCGCCTGGTGCGCGCCGTTTGATTATGTCGTTCGCTTAACGCCGTTCGCTTGCGCCCCGTCGTGGCGCCGTTCGAACGCGCCGGCCTTTCCCCTTACGCTTTCCCGACCCCGCGCTTTCCGCCGGCATGCCGTATGTCGTATGCGGCATGCCGCATGCTGGCGGCGCTTTGACTGCGCGAGCGGCGGGCGGATGCATTCTTGGGCGGCGGCCGGGCACCCTCAATTTGACCCTGGCGAGTATTCGGAATGCCTGAAAACACATCAAACCATCAACAGGTTAGGCCATTCATCTATGCCACGGCGACGTCGCGGTCGCTCATGTTTTCCCATGCCGAAATCCAGAGCCGCATGTGGACGAAAGACCCGTCTGCGCTGAACCTGGAATACACGCGCCTCATGATGGCGTTCCTGCTCTTCAACCCCGAGCCACGGCGTATTGCGATGGTCGGACTGGGAGGCGGGTCGCTGGCCAAATTCTGCTACCAACAACTGCCGTCCGCCCGCATCGACGTGTTCGAGATCAACCCCCACGTCATTGCGTTGCGGGATTCGTTTCAGGTGCCACGGGACGATCATCGTTTCGCCGTCCTGCAAGGCGATGGCGCGGCATTGATCCAGCAGTACCGGAACGAGTACGACGCCCTGCTGGTGGACGGCTACGACATCAATGGCCTGCCGCGGCAATTGACGGCGGATGCCTTCTACGACGGCTGCTTCAATGCGCTGGCGCCCGACGGCATGATGGTGTGCAACTTCCATGCGTCGAACCCCGGGTACGACGGCTATCTAAGCCGGATCAAACAGCGCTTTGCCGGGTCGGTGCTGGTGGTCAACGACCTTTCACACGCGCACCGCATCGTCTTCGCCTGCCAGGGAGACAGGCTGAAGCACAGCACCGGCCTGCCAAAGCGCCGGCCAGACGCGATGAGTACCGAAATGTGGCTACGGCTGGCGCCCACGTTTTGGCCGATGCTGGTGTAGCGCCCTTGACTGGACGCACGGCCTAGAAGTGATGCCTTATTCCCATCACGGTTTGCAGCATGTGCGACTGCCGCCTGTCCACGCGGTCCACCAGGGCGTAAAGGTTGGTGCGTTTGGACAGGTCGTGCTGATAGCCCAGGCCCCATCCCTTGATGCGCGATGCCGTGGCACGCTGGTAGGCCGCCAGCACGCGGCCGCGACGGTTGACGGGAAGGCTGACCCCGCCCACGAACGTGTTGATGCGGCTGAATCCCGCCGACGGACCCGTGTTGGGATCGCGCAAACGGCCATAGCCCGCGTGCAATTGCATCCAGTCGAAGTCATATATGGCGCCTAGCTGAAGGTTGGCGGCTCGCTTGGCGTTGGGATCCCGGGCGTCCGGGTTCAATCTTTCGTAGGTAAAAGCGGTGGATAGCGGCCCATTCCGATAGCGCAAGCCGGCGGTCCATACGCGGTCTTGGTCGGCGGTGGCGAACCGGTCTTCGTCGTGCGTGGAAAAGCTGTAGCCCAAGCCCGCCTGCCAGCCTTGCAAGACAGGGGTTCGGTAGATCAACGCATTATTGACCCGTCCGCTGGACCCGAAGTCGCCGTCGTTGTAGCCCAGCGTGACAGAGGCCGCGGCGCCGCTCCAGCTGGTGCCGAAAGGCGATGCAATGCCTCCCCAGCTGTCGCTCAGTACCTGTTGGCGGCCCGCGCGCATTTCGCCGAATGGGCCCGCCAAGCCCAGGTAAGCCCATCTGCCGAACAATCGGCCTTGTCCTTGCGTGCCGTCCGAGGCCTGGAACCCGCTCTCCAGCCGGAACACGACGCTGTACCCATTGCCCAGGTCTTCCACGGCGCGCAACCCCCAGCGCGAACCGGAACGCGTGCCGTCTTTCATGGACAGGCGCGAGGATGCGCTGCCGGTGCCAGTGCTAGCGGCCTGGCGCTGGCGCTCGTAGCCCAGCCCCAGGTCGATCAGGCCATAGAGGGTGACGCCGGTGGTGGCTGCCTGCGCCACGGCGCCGCCTGCGGATAGCGCGGCCAAAACCGCGACCAGCGCGCGGCATGTCGTTCTTGCTGCGATCATGAGATTCCCCTTTGAAAGACCAGTGCGCGTCGAGGCGCACAAGAATCCTCGGTGGCCGCCGTGAGAGGCGGGCTGCGCGAGGTAAGGGGAGTCTAGGTGCCCGGCCGCAGGGCCCAAGCGGGAATCAGACGGTTTGACCGTCTAACTGATATTGCGGAGCGCGTACCGCAAGAATTGGCGAATGATGGGTGGCCGCCACAGGCGTGGCCATCATGCGCCGTGCACGACGACGCGGTTTCTGCCTTGTTGTTTGGCGGCATACAGCGCTTCATCCGCCGCTTCGAACACCTGTCCAATGTCCGGGCCGCATGACGGCCATTGCGCCACGCCGGCCGACACCGTAATGCCGCTTACGCCATGCACGGCGCGATCGGCCAGGCGCGCGCGCAGCCGCTCGGCGATCTGGCTGGCTTCCTTGACGCCAACGTTGGGCAGCAGGATCAGAAACTCTTCGCCGCCGTTGCGGCAAAGGATGTCCGAGGGGCGTGAGCAGTCGCGCATCAACTGCGCCATGCCGCGGATGACCTCGTCACCCGTGGCATGGCCGTACGTGTCGTTCACCCGCTTGAAGTGGTCGATATCCAACGCAACGACCGTGAACGGCGTGCCCGAGGCTTGCAGATCCTGGACGGCATCCTGCGTGCCGCGCCGGTTGCGCAGGCCGGTCAACGGGTCGGTGATGCTGGCCAGGTTGAGCTTGCCAATCTTGTCTTGCAGCGCGGTGAAGCTCCAGATCACCGCGCGCTTCAAGCGCTCGGCCTCGAAGTACCAGGCCTTGACCGACTGCACGCGCTGCATCGCCACCGCCACGTCTTGATGCTCGACGTTGGTGGCCAGTTGGGACAAAGGACGCGAGATCAGCCGGGCACACCACCAGATGGCCGCAAGAAACACCAGCGCCAACGGCGTCGCATAGCCGATCAGCGTCCAGATCAGCGCGTTTATCGGTTTCAGGGTGACGTCGGCCGGCCGCTGCGCGATGATGCCCCAGCCGCTGATCGGTTCAGCCGCGTAGCCCGCAAGCATATCCACGCCCTTGGTGTTGACCACGCGCTGCGCGCCGGACCGGCCTTTGGTCACCGCCGCGACCGCCGGATTGCGCATGACGTTTTCGCCCACCCGGCTGGGTTCCACGTGATAGATCAACTGCCCGTCGCCGTCCACCACGAAGAGATACGAGCCGTCTTGATAGTGGTGCTTGCCCAGCAATTCCTGCAAAGCGCTTTCATTGCGCAGATAGATGGAACCGGCGATATAGCCCAAGTAGCGGCCATCGTTGGAATAGATCGGGTGCGACAGGTTGATGAGCATGTTGCCGGCGATCGACACATAGGGCTTGCTGATCACCGGCTGGCGGGCCTGAAGCGCCGCGCGGCTGCCCGGGCTGTCGACCCGCGCGCCCAGGAAGTTCCGGAAGTTGTGCGTCGTGGCCAGAATGACGCCGTCGGCGCCGACAATGCCCACGGAGTTGAAGCTGTCGGTCTGTTCCTGCACGCGCGCGACTTCGGCGGCCAGGACGCCAGGCGCATCGACTTGCGCCGCCATATGTCGCGCGCTGTAGGCCAGCTGCTGCTGCGCCGCCTTCAGGAAGTTGCCGGCGCTTTCGGCCAGCTTGGCCGCATACACGCGGTTCGACTCCAGTGTGTTGGTGATGAGCAGGTCGCGTTGCACGCGATAGCTGGCATACAGAGCGTTGGCCGTCGCAGCGGCGGCACTAAATACGGTAAGCGCAAGCACAAGCCCGCGTAGGTTGATTCGCATGGGTCGGAGCGGACGAGGGATCGGGGCAGGCGCGGCGCCAGGCCGCTGATGGGAAGAGGGAACGGAATGCCGGCAGGCATGGCCGCGTGCGAGTTCCGCTGATTGTAAGCATGACAAAGATCCTTGCGGCGGCCGATTCCAACTTTTACGGCAGCGCGGACACGGATCTATAGGCCGTTTGCGTCGGGCTCGTCCAACAGCCGCGCCGCGGGAGATCGTGCCGCCGCGCCCGCACGGAAATAGCCCATCACGGTGGCCACGCTGGCGTGTCCGGTCATGGCCATCGTGTCGCCCAGCGGTACATTGCGCCGGCCGGCCTCGGTGACGAAACCCGAGCGCAGGCTGTGCGCCGAAAAGTCGCCTTCCAGGCCAGCCAGTCTGCAGCGTTGCCGCACGATGTCGCGCACCGCGGCGGCGGCCAGAGGTTCGCCGATGATGTCGCCGCGACGCACGCGGCGGAAGATCGGGCCCTGGCGGATGCCGCTGGCGGCAAGCCACGCGTCCAGCGCTTGCGCGGCGGATCCGGCGATGGGCTTCTGGTCGTCCGCGCGCGTCACGCCCGCTTGATTGGTCTTGGAATGCGCCAACGTATAAAGAAAGCCTTCGCTCGTGCGCGTCGTGTTTTCAATCGTTGCCCGCACGACTTCCGAGCGGCGGCGGCCGCCGCTTGCCCATGCGAACAGCAGCAAGGCCCGGTCGCGCACGCCCCGCAGGGTGTCGTCGCAGGTGGCCAGCATCGCCTGCAAGGGTTCGCGGGTCAGTGCTTCTTTCTTGGCGGGCGCGACACCCCGCCGGGCATAGGCGCGGCGGGTCTTGGCCAGCAGCTCGCGCACAGGCGCCGCGCGGCAGGGGTTGGCGTGGCCCAGCAGCTCATGCGCCTTCGACAGCACGGACAAGCGTTGCAGCACCGTGTTCAGGCTGGGCGCGCCCAGCTTGCCTTTGGCCTTCAGGCGCACGAGCTCCTGGTCCAGCGCCAGCGGCAATTCCCATTTCAGGCCCTGGTCGGTCGTCCGTTGGACGTGGTCCACGACGAATTGAATTACGGCCGCTTCCGGCACGGGCAACGTGAACGGCTGCCCATAGCGCAGTTCGAACCACGCCGTCCAGTATCGGATGGCCGCGCGGTAACTGGCGGCGGTGTTGGCGGAACTGCCTTCCCGCATCAGGCTGCGGACCGCGGCGTCGGCCTGGGCATCCAGCGCGTGCGGATCCAGCAAGGGCAGCGAGGCGGGCAGGGTCAGCTGCATGAGGGAAGGGCGTGGATACGTGTCATGGGCACCGTGATTTTATGGCAAAGGCGCAGGACTCGACCGGGTTTGCGCTGCCTGTATCAGTGCTTCCAGGATAGGGCAGGAGGGGTGTTGCGCATCGGGATACGCGTTCACCAGGCGTTGCAGCACGCGCTGCGGCGCCTGACCGCCGCGCCACAACGCCAGTAATTGGGCAATCTCGTTTATGCCGAATCCCAGAACATGGGTTCGCCGGATGAAGCGCAGTACGGAGATGTCGTCGGGGGTGTAGCGCCGCCCGGTGGCGCCAGTGCGCTTAGCGCTACCCAGCAAGCCTTGCACGTCGCAATAACGCACCAGCCGTTCCGAGACATCGGCGCGCGCTGTGACCTCTTCGATTGCCCATCGAGGCTCGTTTGTGGCGGGCGCTGGCCGAGCGGGGAAGGAATGTGCCTGCGCGGGGGAAATAGGGTGGTTCATGTGACCTCCTGTCCGTTGAAACCAGCTTGGAGCTTCCGGCCTGCCATGCGGTCAAGGTCAAGCGGTGGCCGATTGGCGAGGGTGCTTTTTGCGCGCCGGTGCCGGCCGTTGCATGCGCCATCGGCGGTTTTCTTATTTCTTACATAAAACATACGTATGCTGTATGATATATTACATATATGAAATTTAACTCACGATAAGGTTCCATTATCGTGACTAATTAGACATCAAGGCGCCAGCCAATTACGGAGCATGCGGGCCATGGCCACAGGAATTACCGAAACCGACGTCTGGACCGCCGCCGACGCGCTGCTGTTGGAAGGCGCCCGGCCCACGATCGAACGGGTGCGCCAGAAGATCGGCCGCGGGTCGCCCAACACCGTCAGCCCGCATCTGGAGACGTGGTTCCGGGCGCTGGGCGCCCGCATCAAAGACCCGGGTGCATTCGCGGCGTCGCCGGCCGTGCCCGACCCGATCGCGCAGGCTGCCGCGCATTTCTGGGAAACCGCGTTGGCCGAGGCGCGCGCCGACCAAGCCGAGGCATATCGGCAGCGGTGGGGCGAACTGGCGCAAGAAGGGGAACGCCTGGCCGCCGATGCCGAGCAGTTGCAGCAACGCGAAATCCAGCTGGCCAACCGGGAAAGGGATCTGCAAGAAAGCCTTAGAGTGGCCACCGCCCAATTGGCGGCCACGGAAGACCGCTTGCGGGCGGCGGAACACCAATTGCGTCAGCGCGACGATCAACTCAAGCAGAACCAGTTGCAACTGGAAGATGCGCGAAGCGCCGTCCAAACGTTGCTGACCGAGGCCGAAAAGCAGCGCAGCCTGCATGCCCAGGCGCTTGAGACGACAGAGACGCGCCATGCCGCGCACGAGCGGCGTTGGCTGAACGAGCTGGATGCAGAGCGTGGGGCGGTAAAGAAGCTACAGGCGCGGCTGGACGAGGCCCAGGCCGCCAACCAGCGGCAAGCGGCGCAATGGCAGACGGCATTGGCCGACGCGCAAGAGGCCAAGCGCGTGGCGGAGCAGGGCGCGCAGACCTTACGCAGCGACGTCGCGGCGATCCAGCAACGGCTGCTTGCCAGTGAGCGGGCGGCGGGCGATGCCTTGGCGGCGGCCCGGCAGCGCGAGGCGGCGCTGGAATCCCGGCTGGGCACGGTGGACGCGCAAGCGGCATCGCTGCTGGGCCAGCTGGAGCAAAAAGACGCGCAACTGGCCGAACTGACGCGCCATTTGATGGCGCTGGCCAACGAAAAAGCCGCCGCTGCGGCCGCCAGCGCGGTCGCGGCGACCGACCAGGCGGCAACTGCCGCACCGGGACAACGGCAGCCCTAACGCCCAGGGTAGACGCCTTGGAAGGGGGTGTTGTCAGGCTCCCCGAAGTTTTCCGAATGGTAGTTGGCGTGATCCCGGGTCGTGCTGTCGCTACGCGGTGGGCTGGAACTGTAAGAAGTGGGCGCGGTGCAGCCGGCTAGCGCCAGGGCCAGCAATATGCCGGCGGTGGGCAAGAGTTTCATGGGGTACCTCCTGAAGATATAGACGCCGTCCGATGGGCGGCGACCGGAGCGTCCGGCGCCATCGCCTTCCAAATTCGGCGGCATCGGTTCGACGAGCAAGCGCCGTGCCCAAGGCATTTCACGACAAGATACAAGTGCGGGTGAATTTCGGATAAATTGCCGAGAATCGCATCGACGCGCATCCCGGGCAGCCGCACACGGGTCGCGATGCGCCATCACGCAGGGCGACCAGCCCTGCCGGGAGCAGCGGGTGAATACACGTCCTACAGTCGATCTTGCCCGAGTCCTGCTTGTCATCGTGATTTTGTCCGCCTTGATGGTGGGCAGCCTTTACATCCTTAGGCCGTTCCTGCCCGGACTGATCTGGGCGACCACGATCGTGGTGGCGACCTGGCCCGTGCTGTTGGCCATCCAGCAGCGGCTTGGCGGCCGCCGCTGGGCGGCAACGGGGGTGATGCTGCTGATCCTGCTGTTCGTGATCGTGCTACCCCTTTATCAGGTGATATCCACCCTGGCCGAACATGGCGGGGCGATCATGGCGGCGGTGAAAAGCCTGCCCGATTACGCGCTGCTGGCGCCGCCAAGCTGGGTGCGCGCCATTCCCTTGGCCGGCCCCCGGGTCGCGCAGGAATGGCAAACCTTGTCCGACGCAGGCGCGGGCGGCCTGCTGGCCCGGCTGGAACCCTATCTGACCATCGCGGCGCACTGGCTGTTGAGCCACGCGGCAATCGTCGGCGTGTTCGTCATGCACATGCTGATCACCATCGTCATTGCCGGCATCCTGTATAGCCAGGGCGAGGCGGCGGCTGATTTCGTCAAGCGTTTCGCGAACCGGCTGGCCGGCCAGCGCGGCGTGGCGGCGGTCCGCCTGGCCGGCGCGGCCATCCGGGCGGTTGCGCTGGGCATCGTGGTGACCGCCGTAGTGCAGTCGGTGCTGGGCGGCGTGGGGCTGTGGATCGCGGGCGTGCCGGCGGCAGGCATCCTGACCGCCTTGATGGTGATGCTGTGCCTGGCGCAATTGGGCCCGTTCCTGCCGATGCTGGGCGGCGTCATCTGGCTGTTCCAGAACGATATGAAGGTGGCCGCTATCCTGCTGCTGATCTGGGCGGTGCTGGTGGCCATGTTGGACAACCTGCTGCGCCCCATGTTGATCAAGCGCGGCGTGAACTTGTCGTTGCTACTGATTCTGTCGGGCGTGCTGGGCGGCATGTTCGCCTTCGGCATCGTCGGGTTGTTCATCGGGCCGGTGATTCTGGCGGTGACGTCGACGCTCGTGAATGCGTGGATCGCCGATGTGCCGCCCCCCGCCGCATCAGCGGAAATTCCGGAGACGGTCGCCGGCAAGCTGCCCGAGCCGCCCCCGGAAAAGGCGTAACATCTGCCTGACGCCGCGGGCACTTTGCCCGCGTTTTGCAACACCCCGGCAATACTTAATGACGATGCACCCATTTGTGCTGGCTGACAGCACGCCTGAATCGCTTTCCCAACCGGCCACGCCCGCATGCCAGGCGGTGGCGCGATGAGTGAAAGCGTAAGACTGGCCAAGCGCTTGGCCACGGAGCAGTCCTGCTCCCGCGGCGATGCCGAACGCTATATCGAAGGCGGCTGGGTCGCCGTCGACGGCAAGACGGTCGAAGAGCCCGGCTTCCGCGTCGCCCCCGGGCAGACGGTCAGCCTGCTGCCCGGCGCCAAGCTTGAAGACATGCGACCCGTGACCGTGCTGGTGCACAAGCCCGAGGGCATGTACGCCGACAACGAACCGGGGTCGGCCCGCGACCTGATCGTGCCCAAGAACCAGATGCCGGGCGACCGGTCCGGCCAGCGTTACCTCAAGCGCATGTTCAACGGCCTGAAGCTTGTCACGCCGCTGGAACGCGCGGCCAGCGGCCTGGTGGTGTACACGCAGGAATATCCGGTGTCACGCAAGCTGGTGGAAGAGGGCAAGCTTGTGGAACAGGAATACGTGGCGCAGGTCACCGGCCAATTAAGCGAAGGCGACCTGGCCCGGTTGCAGCGGGGTCTGGCCTTCGAAGGCCGTCCCGCCATGCCGATGAAGGTCAGCTGGCAGAACGAAACGCACCTGCGCTTTGCGCTGAAGACGCCGCCGCTGGGTTTTATCGAATACGTGTGCGATACCGCGGGCCTGCGGCTGCAAGCGCTGCGCCGCCTCCGCATCGGCCGGCTGCCGATGGCGGGGCTGGCCGTGGGTCAATGGCGCTATCGGCTGGACTACGAACGGTTTTGACGCCACATTCCTGACGCCACATTGACACCACCGACCACGACCATGAACCTGCCCGCCGAGCTTGCGCAGAAGCAGAACCCGGGCCGCCGTGGCTTTCTTAAACAGACGGGCGCGCTGTGCCTGACGGCGCTGGCGCTGAGCGGCTGCGCGACCCGGACGCCGGGCGCCCGCCAGCCGGCAATCGCCACCACGACGCCGCCCGCGCCCGCGCACGGCAAAGGCGCAGCCCCGGTGCCCGCGTTGCGGCCCGGCGCGCGCGTCGCCATCGTGGCGCCGGCGTCCGCTGCTCCTGGCGCCAGCGACGATGCCGCCGAATGGCTGGAGGCCCGCGGCTTTGCCGCCCAGGTCATGCCGGCCAGCCGGACGCGCCTGGATGCGCCGTATGACTATCTGGCGGGCAGCGATGCCGACCGCCTGGCCGACCTGCACGCGGCTTTCGCCGCGCCAGACATTGGCGCGGTGTGGTGCCTGCAAGGCGGCTTCGGATCATGGCGCCTGCTGGACCAATTGGATTACGCGCTGCTGCGCAAGCACGCCAAGCCGTTCATCGGCTATAGCGACATCACCGCGCTGCACCTGGCCATGCAGCGCCATGCCGGTTTCGTCACGTTCCATGGCCCGATGCTGGGGCAGGACTTGCTGGCCGGCAAGCGCCAGCCCACCGAATCGAATCTGCTGGCGATGATCACCGGCCAGATGGCCAACGGGTCCTGGATCGCGCCGCCGCAAGACGCGCTGCCCACCGAATTGGTGCCGGGCGTGGCCAGCGGGCGGCTCATCGGCGGCAACCTGGCGCTGATCGCCGCGTTGACCGGCACGCGCAACGAGATCGATACGCGCGACGCCATCTTGTTCATTGAAGACGTCAACGAAGCCGTGCCGCGCGTTGACCGATTGCTGGGCCAATTAGCGGCCGCCGGCAAGTTCGACGGGGTAAAGGGCGTGCTGGTGGGCACCTTCACCCGCTTGGGCGTGCAGATGGACGACGCGCAGGCGCAAGGGCTGCTGTATCCGCTGATCCTGGATCAGTTCCGGTCGCGGGGGATTCCGGTGCTGGGCGGATGGCCCAGCGGCCATGGTGATCCGAACCTGACGTTGCCGCTGGGTGCGCGCGTCACCCTGGATACCGGCCGGGGCGCGCTGAGATTGGATCAAGCGGTAGTGATCTAGGCGGCGCGCGCTTATTTCACGCCGTTTGCCGCAGTAGTAAGGGAATTTTGATCTATTAATGGATCATTAATTTCGTTTGTGCGCTATTAATAGCGCATTGTTTTCTCCCGGCGTGCACCATTAATCGTGCAAAATCGCCCTTAAAGCCCTATTATCAGGGCATGAAAAAGAAGATAGAACCCAGTTTCGATGCGGCTGACGCGCTGGCGCGGCTGGGGGCCAACGTGCGCACAGCCCGTTTGCGCCGTGCCGAATCGGAAAGCGCACTGGCCGCTCGCCTGGGCGTTTCGCGCGCCACCATTGCGCGGCTGGAACGCGGCGACGGCGGCGTGTCGCTGGCGCTAGCGGTCGAGGCCTTGCTGCAATACGGCTTTGGCGACCAGTTGTTCGCACTGGCGGACCCGGAACAGGATGGCGTGGGCAAACGATTGGACGCCTTGCGGCGGCCGAGCCGGGGCGGCGGAGCGGTGCCGCCGAACCGCATCGATCCCACCAAGCTGTAAGGCGGATCCGCCATGGCGCGCGCCAGGAAACATAAATCCGTCGAAAGCCAGCTGTTCGTCTATGTGGACATCCGCGGCGAGGCGGTCCTGGCCGGCGTGCTGACCCTGGACGACTCGGACGAGAACCATTTTTTTGCCGAGTTCACCTACGTGCAGTCCTATGTGAGCGACCCACGCGCCTTCGCGCTGGACCCGCTGAACCTGCCGCTGATCGATGCCCGGACCACGTTTCGCACGGAAAGCCGCTACGAAACGCTGGGCGCGATCTTCGATGCCGCGCCGGACGCCTGGGGCCGCAACGTCATGCGCGTGGACAAGGCGGGCGCCCGCGTGACGGAAGACGAAGTGCTGCTGCGCGGCCGGGGCATGGGGGGGGGCGCGCTGTTTTTCAGCGCCCGCCAATTGACGCCCAACATGCGCAAGACCTACCGGCTGCCGGAAATCAGCCAGCTGGAATCGCTGGCCGACTTGTTGACCGACATCGACCAGGGCGTGAAGCCCAAGGGGCTGTATCGGGACATTCTGGGCAGTTCGTGGGATATCGGCGGCGCGCGGCCAAAGACCATCGTGCGTGACGAACAGGGCGAGATGTGGATCGCCAAGTTTCCGCGCCAAGGCGATTCGTATGACCGGCAACGGGTCGAATTCGCAAACCTGGAAATGGCCCGGGCCATCGGCTTGACCGTGCCCGAGATTCACCTGACGGAAACCCACCTGGGCGCCGTGCTGCTGACCCGCCGTTTCGACCGGGAACGATTGCCGGCCGAGGGCGGGGCAGAACCCGTCGTGGCGCGCCGCCATTTCCTCAGCGGCGCGTCGTTGATCAGCCCGTCGGCGCAGATCGGCAAGCGCGAGCTGGACAGCGAGCGTGGCAAGGCCACGTATTCGTATGCGCGGCTGGCGGATGTGGTGCGCCGTGTCTCGTCGAACCCGGTGCAGGACCTGAAGGAGCTTTACGCCCGCATGATCTTGAACGTGGCGGTGCATAACACCGATGACCATCTGAAGAACGTGGGGTTCGTGAAGGACGAGGGCGCGGGCACGTACCGGCTGTCGCCGTTGTTCGACGTGGTTACGCAGGAAGGGTCGGCCAGGCACTATCTGCACATCGGCGCGGCTGGGCGCGACAGCACATTCCAGAATTGCCTGACGGAGTACCGGCGATTTGGCCTGCGGTCCGAAGCTGCGGCGCAATCGATACTCGATCGCGTCCGGGACGTGGTGGCCGAACGTGCCGGATTCTATGAGCGCGCGGGCATGCCCCGCGAGGAAATTGCGCGTGTGGAAGCGACGTTGACGGCGTGGCGGCACGGTATATTTCCGGTATGAAAAAGCTGGATATTCCTGCCTTGGAGATCTTCGTCGCGGCCGTCGAAGAAAAGAGCCTGTCCAAAGCGGCCGAACGGGAAAACCTGGTGACATCGGCCGCCAGCAAACGGGTCGCCGAGCTGGAGCGCCACCTGGGCCGCACGCTGCTGCACCGCCACGGCCGCGGTGTCGAACCGACGCCCGCCGGCGCGTTGCTGTACCAGCGAGCCAAGGCCATCCTGCGCAGCGTCCAGCTGACCGAACAGGCGATCAATGGCTATTCCCTGAACGGGCAGGCGAAGATCCGGCTGGCTTCCAACCCGTCGACCATCCTGCAATTTCTGCCCGGTGTGATGGGCCGATTCCTGGCGGGCCGCAGCGATGTCAGCGTGGATCTGCTGGAAGGCCACAGCTACGACATCCCGCGCATGGTGGCCGAGGCCTCGGTCGATATCGGCATCTATCACGCCGATCATCCCGTGCCCGGCGTGGCCTCGTTTCCGTTCCGGCGCGATCGCGGCGGGCTGGTGGTGCCCGTGGGGCATGCCCTGGCAAACCGGACGGAACTGTTCCTGGAAGACGCGCTGGACTACGACCTGCTGGGCTACTTTCCCCGCCATTCGCTGGACCAGTTCCTGGCGTATGCCGGCCAGACGCTGTCGCGGCCGCCCAACGTCAAGCTGCAAGTCTCCAATTTCGAGACCCGGTGCCGGATGATCCGCGAGGGCCTGGGCATTGGCGTGGTGCCCGAAGGTATCGCGCGTCACTACCTGGCGTCGATGGGGCTTGTGCTGTTGCGCTTGCGCGATGACTGGGCCGAGCGCCAGTTCTACGTCTGCGTGCGGGACACGGCGCAACTGGCGCGTCCCGTCGATGAACTGCTGAAAGCGCTGACGGCGCCGGAGTCGCCGGCACCGTAGCCGCGCCGGCGACAGGGCGGGGCGGCGCTATTCGCGCAGGCGCGCTTCGGCCGCCTGCGCCAGCACCGGCCGCAAATAAGCCAGGAACCGATCGGGGTCTTCGCTCATGGGAAAGTGGCCCATGCCTTCCATGATCTGCCAGTGAGATCCTGCGATGCGCCCCGCCAGGAACTCGGTGTCTTGCGGCGTGCAGGAATAGTCGTATTCGCCGGTCAAGAGCCACAGCGGGCAGCGGCGTGTGTCGATCCCGGCCACACGGTCGCGGATGTCTCCGTCGGCGGTGTAGAAATGCAGGTCGCCCTTGAACACGCCCGGGCCGCTCTGCATGTAATGCCACAGCGTTTCCCAACGGTGGTTGTCCGGGCTGCCCGGGCCGACCAGGCCCGATACGATCCCGGCGCAGACTTCGCCGCCGTGCACGTCGGGGCGGTTCAGCCATTCCAGGTCGTAATACGGATCCACGTGGGCGCCCGACTGCAACCCGATGGCGCCGCCGAAGCGGTGCGCATGTTCCAGCGCCAGATGCAGCACGATGCGCCCGCCAATCGAGCACCCCATCACCAGCGGCCTGTCCAGCGCCATCGCGTCGGCCACGGCGATGATGGCCTGCGCATAGTCCTCGGACGTCAGCCGGTAGGTTTCCTGCTGCCAGCCTTCGGGCGGCGACGACTTTCCGTGCCAAGGCAGGTCGAAGGCGATGACGCGAAAGGTTTGCAGGATCCGCGGGTCATTCATCACCGCGCGATACTGGCGCGTATCGGCGCCCGCGGTATGCAGGCACAGCAGCGGGATGCCGCTGCCGGCTTCCTCGACATAGACGCGGTGCGCGCGGCCGCCCAGCGTCAAATGCAGATAGCGCCCGATGATGGGTTCGAACACAGCGGGATGCGGATTCGCTTGTTGCGGATTCACGAGGGCGCTCCTTCGGCGCGCGGGCAGGCCAGCACGTCCTTGAAATACAGCAGATTGGACATCAGGGGATAAAGATCGCCTTCGGCGCGCAGGCGCCGGAATTTCACCAGCGCCATCAGGTCGTGGTAGCCCGGCGAGGGCAGCGGGCGCCAGAACTGCGCCCAGTCTTCGGCCGACGCCCGCAGCGCGAACTGCCAGCGAGGCATCACGAAGGGGCCCTGGCGCACGGCCTGGATACGGCCCGCCGCCACGGTGATCAGGTAGGCGTCCGTGCCGCGCTCCAACAGGAACACGGTGTTCAGGTGGCGGCCCCGCCACACCAGGCGTTCCTGCCGGTTGACGGCGTCGGCCAGGCGGTTAAGGATGAAGTCGTCGTCTTGCATCGGGTTTTCCTTGTCACAAGGGCGGGGTGTCCAGCCGGTAGATGCCTGCCTCGCCGTCGGCGAGCGGATACTGCCGGGCAACGATGGGATCATGGCCCGGCACGATATGCGCGTCGGAATCCGCCAGCCCGCGGATGCGCGCATAGCCGTCGAGCATGTCGCCCAGATGGAAGATAGCGGGAAACGGGTTGCTGTCGGTGAAGTTGCGGGTGTAGTGCAGGGCGTCCGAGGCCAGCACGATCCAGCCGCGTGCCGTATGCACGCGGACCACTTGCAGGCCCTGGGTATGGCCGCCGACGTGATGCAGCTCGAGTCCGGGGGCCAGCACGGCATCGCCATCGTGAAAACGGACCCGCCCCGCGTACACCTGGCGCACCACCGCCTGCACGTCGTCGACCGAAAAGAAATGCCGCATGGCCGCAAAGCACATGTACCGGCCGGTGGCGTACTGCATTTCGGTGTCCTGCAAATGAACCTGCGCGTGGGGATACGCCTCGACGTTGCCGGCATGGTCATAGTGCAAGTGCGTCAGGATCACGTGGTCGATGTCGGCCGGCGCCAGGCCCAACCGGGCCAGCGCCGCTTCGGGGTGCAGGGTGAACGCTCGGTCCCGCGCGCGCGCCGAACACGCGCTGAAGCCGGTATCGACCAGCACATTGCCGGCCGGTCCCCGCAATAGCCAGCAATAGAAATCCATCGGCATGGGGCCGTCGTGCACATCGGCGCGCGACAGGAAATTGTCGATCGCGCGCCGGGTCACGCTGGCGTAGCGGATGGCGTAGGCCTCGTAGACCGGCAGGGCGGCGCCAGCAGCCGGCTGCGAGTTCATTTCCTGGCCAGCTTGCATTGGCTTTCGGACAAAGGCATGAAGGCCTGGTCGCCCGGCACCGTCTTGACGATCTTGTAATAGTCCCACGCGGCCTTGGACTCCTTCGGCGCCTTCACCTGGACGACGTAGGTGTCGTGGATCAGTTTTCCGTCTTCGCGCAGGCGGGCGTTGCGGGCAAAAGCGTCGTGGATCGGCATGCCGCGCAGCGTGCGCATCACGGCGTCCACATTGTCCGTGCCGGCCTTTTCAACGGCGCGCAGGTAGTTCAGCACCGCGGAGTACTGGCCGGCCTGCAGCGCGGTCGGCATTTTGTTGGCCGCCTTGAAGAAGCGCTGCGCGAAGGCACGCGTTTCGTCGTCCATGTCCCAGTAGAAGGTCTCGGCGAACGTCATGCCCTGGGCGGCTTCCAGGCCCACGCCATGCACGTCCGTGATGCTCATCAGCATGGCGACGAGCTTCTGGCGGTCGGACAGGCCGAACTCGCGTGCCTGCTTGATTTCATTCTGCAGGTCGGCGCCCGCGCTGGCGAACCCTACCGCGTCGGCCTTGCTGGCTTGCGCCGACAGCAGGAAGGAAGCGAAATCCGTGCCCGGGAAGGGGTAACGGACAGAACCGGCCACCGTGCCGCCGCCTTCTTTCACGAAACGCATGCCATCACTTTCCAGTGAATGGCCAAAGGCATAGTCGGCCGTGACGAAATACCATTTTTTCGCGCCGGCCTCGACGAGCGGCAGCGTGCCCACCTTGGCCAGCGCATAGGTGTCATAGACCCACTGGACATTGTTGGGCGAGCAGTCCTCGCCCGTGATGCGCGTGGCGCCCGCGCCGGTCACCATCGTCATCCGGCCTTTCTCGCGGGCAATGTTCATGACCGCCAGCGCCACCGCGCTGTTGCCCAGTTCGGTCACCACGTCGACTTTTTCGCGGTCCATCCATTCCCGGGCCCGGCCCGCAGCGACGTCGGTTTTGTTCAGATGGTCGGCGGACAGCATCTCGACGGGCTTGCCCAGCACCTTGCCGCCAACGTCTTCGATGGCAAGCTTGGTGGCCAGTACCGAGCCGGGGCCGACGTTGCCGGAATAGGCGCCGGACATGTCGGTCAGCACGCCGATGCGCACGACACCGTCCGAGATGCCGTCGGGGGCCTGCGCCTGAGCGGGAACGTGGGCCAAGCCGGCGCTTGCGGTCAAAGCAAGCGCGGCGGTGATCTTCTTGTTCATGGTTTTCTCCTTTGGGGGTGCAGCTACATCTGGCTGACGTACTTGACCTGCATGAATTCCTGCAGGCCTTCGACGCCGCCTTCCTTGCCGAGGCCGCTGTCCTTGAAGCCGCCAAAAGGCGTTTCGGGCAGGGATGCCTGGCAATGATTGATGCAGACGACGCCGCTTTCGATGCGCTCCGATGCGATCCGGGCCGTGGCGGCGTCACGCGTGAAGACATAGGACGCCAACCCGAACGGCAGGCGGTTTGCCATCGCCAGCGCCTCATCCGTATCGCGGAACGGCTGCACCAGCGCCAGCGGGCCGAAGGGTTCGGTGTTGGCGGCCAGGCAATCGGGACCGGCATCGCGCAGCACGGTCGGCGCCCAGAACCAGCCCGGCAAGTCCAGGCGCGTGCCACCGGCCGCAAGCTGCGCGCCGTGCTTCACGGCATCGGCGACCATGGATTCCATGGCCGCAAGCCGGCGGGGGTTCGCCATCGGCCCCATTTGCACGCCGGCATCCAGCCCATTGCCCACGCGCCAATTTCGGGCGCGATCGGCCAGGCGCTGCACAAAGCGCTCATAGACGCCTTGCTGGACGTACATGCGGGTGGGCGAGGTGCAGATCTGGCCGCTATTGCGCAGCTTGGCGGCCAGCAACGCATCGGCGGCGGCTTCCGGGTCGGCATCGTCGAACACCAGCACCGGGGCATGGCCGCCCAGCTCCAGCGTGGCGCGCTTCAGGCCGCTGGCGGCCATTACCGCCAGATCGCGGCCAATGGACGTGGATCCGGTAAAGGTCACCATGCGGGTCACGGGCGAGGCGATCAGCCGCCGCGAGATTTCGCCGGGGTCGCCAAACAGCATGTTCAGCACGCCGGCGGGCAGGCCGGCGTCCGCCAGCGCACGGGCGATTTCCAAGGCGATCGCGGGGGTCTCTTCGGACGGCTTGATCACGATCGAGCAGCCGGCGGCCAACGCGCCTGCGATCTTGCGCGATGGCGTGATCGCCGGGGCGTTCCAGCCGGAAAACGCGGCGACCGGACCAACGGGTTCGGGGATGGCCATTTGCCGGATGCCGCCGACGCGCCCGGGGATCAGGCGGCCATACGTGCGCCGGGCTTCTTCGGCGGCCCATTCGAACATTTCGGCGGCGGTCGCCACTTCTTTTTCGGATTCGGACAGCGGCTTGCCCAGCTCGCGGGTGATCAGCCACGCCAGGCGGGGCGTGCGTTCGCGCATGAGCGCGGCGGCGCGGCGCAGGATTGCCGCCCGCTCCAGCGCTGGCGTATCGCGCCAACCGGGAAAACTGCGGCGCGCGACGTCCAGCGCCTCATCGATGTCTTCGGTCGCGGCCACCGGCACGCGCCCCAGCACGGCCAGCGTGGCCGGGTCGATCACTTCCAGGCCCGGGCGGTTGCCGGCAGGTACGGCACGGCCGTCGATCAGCAGGTTCAGTTCGGGATATTCCATTCAATCCGCCTGTGCGATGTGGCTGGTCTGCATGACTTGCGCCCAGCGTTCGGTTTGCGTGCCGATGTGCCGCGCGAAGTCGTCGGGGCTTCCGCGCATCGGGTATTGGCCCAGTTTCAGCAGCGCGTCGCGCGAGGCATCGGTGCCCATCACCTTGTTGATTGCGGCGTTCAAACGCTGCGTGACGGCGGGCGGCACGCCAGCGGGCGCCAGCACCCCGTTCCACGGTTCGGCTGAGAACCCCGGAATACCGGCCGATTCGGCCACAGTCGGCACGCCCGGTGCGACGGATGACGGTTGCGCCGCCGCGATGCCAAGCGCGCGCATCTTGCCCGCCTGCACCTGCGGCATCGCGGCGATTGCGCTCAAGAACGCCATGTCCACCCGTCCGGCCACCAGGTCGGCGATCGCCGCCGAGTCACCCTTGTAGGGAATGTGGGTGATATCCACGTTGGACGCGCTCTTGAACCATTCGCCGGCCAGATGATTCACGGCGCCGCTGCCGGCGGACGCGAAGGTCAGCGCGCCGGGCTTCTGGCGCGCGCCGGCGATCAGCTCGCGCACCGTCTTGAAGGGGGAGTTGGCGGGCACGACCAGCAGGTACGGGTAACTGGCGACCAGGGCGACCGGCTGGAAGTCCTTCAGCACCTGATAGTCGACTTTCTGCTTATAGACGGGCTCGATGGATAGCGTGCCGCTACTGCCGAGCATCAGCGTGTAGCCGTCGGCCGCGGCGCGCTTGACCGCCTGCAGCGCCACGACGCCGTTGGCGCCCGGACGGTTTTCGACCACGATGGTCTGGCCAAGCTCGGCCTCCAGGCCGCGCGCCAGATAGCGTCCGACGGCGTCCGTCGGGCCGCCGGCGGTGAATCCGATCACCAGCGTGATCGGCTTGACGGGGTAGTCCGCGGCCGCGGCATTGAAGCCGAGCGCGGTGGCGAGCAGGGGCAGCGCCCACCTGCGAAGCATGGATGTCATGGTTGTCTCGAATAGGGAAGGCCGCGGCACGGCAGGCGCCGCAGGCAATACGTTGGATCAGGCGTAGCCGCGTTCGATCAGCTTCACCATCACCGGGTAGTACTCCTTGACGTAGCCCGCGGCGCGCGTGCGCTCTAGCAGATCGTGCGTCAGTCTGGCGGCGCGGGCGTCGACATCCCCCTGGTTCGCCAGTTCCAGTGCCAGCAGGATGTCCTTGATGGCGTATTCGGTCGGAAAGGTCTTTTCGGGAAAGGTCTGGGCGGCAAGCGCCTTCTGGCCCGGGTTGCGCAGCACGAAGCTGTCGGCCGACCCCTTGCTCAGCGCGTCCAGCAGCAGCGTGCCGTCGACGCCTGCGCTGCGCCCGATCGTGATGGCCTCGGCCAGGGCATGGACGGTCATGAATACCACCATGTTGTTCATGATCTTCACGACCTGGCCGTTGCCGATGCCGCCGCAGAGCAGCACGTCGGTGCCCATGCACGACAGGTAGGGAAGAACCGTCTCGTAGTCCTCGCGGGTGGCGCCCACGGTGATCATCAGCGTGCCCAGCCGGGCCGCTTCGCGCATGCGGGCCACCGGCGCGTCGATCAACAGGATGCCGTGGCCGCGCAGGACCTCGGCCAGGCGGCGGGTGCGTCCCACATCACTCGTGCTCATGTCGACCACGATGCGCACGCGGCCGCCGGCTTCCACCAGGCCACCCGGTCCGGTGCATACCTGTTCCACCTGAACGATGCTGGGTAGCGACAGGAACACGATCTCGGCGGTTTGCGCCACTTCGACGATCGACGTGCAGGCGTGCGCGCCCAATGCCCCGATGCGGGCCACCGGTTCCGGGCTGATATCGGCCACATACACGGGGTGTCCGGATTTACGGACCAGATTGGCGCACATGGGCTCGCCCATGACACCCAGGCCGATAAAGCCCAGCGGGGTCTTTGTCTCACTCATTACTGCCTCCTTGGAATGGCGTCTGTTTTTCTAGCTATTGCCATGCAGCTTACGGAAGGCCCCCGCGCGGCGGTGTGAAAAATTGGCAAAGCAACTATCTCCAATTCCGTCCCCCCCGGATCAAGAACGCTCGTTTTCCTTTTTATCAATCCTGAGCCGGGGCCGGCCGCCTAGAGTGGACGGCAGATATCAGCGACGCCGTTGCCGCGCCGCACAATCCTGGGAGACACACGCATGTTGCTGGACACGATTGCCGCCTACGGCGCGCAGGACACGCTGGCCAGATTGCCGAACGAGGTGATCCACCACGCCAAGCGGGCGTTCCTGGACTGGCTGTCCGCGCTGTATCCCGGCACGCGCACCGCGCCTTGTTTGCAGTTGCTGGGCGCGCACGGGGCGGAACTGGGCTCGGGCGCGTCCAGCTTGCCGGGCTGCGCCACCACCGCTTTCGCGGCCACGGCGGCGTGGATCAACGGCAGCGTGTCGCACGCCGTGGAATTCGACGACATCTTTCGCGACGCGATCTACCACCCGGGCTGCCCGACCATCGCCGCCGCGCTGGCGCTGGCGGAAGAGGGCGACACCAGTGGCCAGGCACTGCTGAACGCCATCGTCGTGGGTTATGAGATATCGACACGCATCGGCGTCGCCGTGCAGCCGTCCCATTACCGCTACTTTCATACGACGGGCACCGTCGGCTGTTTTGGCAGCGCGGCGGCCGCCGCCGCATTGTGCGCCCCCGGCGACGCGCAAGCGATGCGGCACGCGCTGGCCACCGCGGGCACATTGGCCAGCGGCCTGCAGCAAGCGTTCCGCTCCGATGCCATGAGCAAGGCGCTGCATGCCGGCCATGCCGCCGCAGTGGGCGTGCGGGCCGGGCAGGGCGCGGCGCACGGCATCACGGGCGTGCCCGACATCCTGGAAGGCAAAGTGGGATTCGGCGCAGCGTTGGCGCAGGATCCGGACTGGGCGGCCGCGGTCGATGGCCTGGGCCAGCGCTACAACATCCTGTCGATCACGCAGAAGAACCACGGCTGCTGCGGCCACACCTTCGCCGCGATCGACGCCGCGCTGGCGCTGCGCCAGCAAGGATTGCGCGCGGAGGACGTCGCGTCCTGGCGCGTGGACGCCTATCAGACGGCCCTGGACGTCACGGGCAACTTCACGCCCGCCACCGCCTTCGAAGCGAAGTTCAGCTTGCCCTACGTGGTGGCGCACGCGCTGGTCCATGGCTCGGTTCGCTTGGACGCCTTCGGCGCCGAACGCCTGCGAGACCCGCAGGTGCGCGGGTTGATGCAACGGTTGACGCTACAGGCCGATCCCGCATTTACCGCAGGCTTTCCCACCCTGCGCGCCGCTCGGCTGTCGGTCACGACAACGGGTGGACAGGTGCTGGAACACCATTCCCCGCACCGCAAGGGCGACCCCGAGTCGCCCTTGTCCGACGCGGATCTTAATGACAAGTTCGACGAACTGGCCGGGCCCGTGCTGGGCCGCGAGCGAGTCCGTGCGCTGCGCGACGCCGTCTGGCGGCTGGACGCGATGCCGGTGCGCGCGCTGCGCCTGGCCGCCGACATGCCGCGGCTTTGAACCCCCTCATTCGCTTTCCGGAACCCATGACCTTAGCCGCATCCATGTCTTCTTCCTCCTTATCGCCGTCCTTCGCCGACGCGCTGCTTTCCCCCCGCGCCATTGCGTTGGTCGGGGCCTCGGGCGACGTGCGCAAGAACACCGCTCGCCCCTTGCGGTTCATGCGCAAGCACGGCTACACCGGTGCCGTCTACCCGATCAATGCCGCGCGCGCCGAGATCCTGGGCGAACGGGCCTATCCGTCGCTGGCCGGCCTGCCCGGGCCGGTGGACCACGTCTTCGTGATGATCCCCGGCAGCGAGGTCGCTGCGCTGCTGCCGGCTTGCGCCCAGGCGGGCGCCCGCGTCGTGACGGTCTATTCGGACGGGTTCGGTGAAACCGGGCCAGACGGCCAGGCGCGCCAGGCCGCGCTGGTGGCGCAAGCCCGGGCGCTGGGCTTGCGCCTGCTGGGGCCGAACAGCATCGGGTTGGCCGACCTGCACACCGGCGGAATCCTGTCGGTGAACGCCGCGTTCGAGGCCGATACGCTGTTGCCCGGCGACATCAGCATGGTGTCGCAGAGCGGATCGATGATGGGGTCGCTGCTGTCTCGCGCCGCCGCCCGTGGGTTCGGCTTCGCCAAATCGGTGTCGGTCGGCAATGAAAGCGATATCTCGGTCGGCGAGGTGGTCGACGCGCTGGTGGACGATCCGCGCAGCAAGGTCATTCTGCTTTTCCTGGAAACCTTGCGCGACGCGCCTGCCCTGAGCCGGGCGCTGACGCGTGCCCGGGGCCAAGGCAAGCCGGTGATCGCCTACAAGCTGGGCCGGTCCCAGCAAGGCGACGCGCTGGCGCAATCCCATACCGGCGCGATGGCGGGCAACGACGCGGCGGTCGACGCATTTTTGACGGCGCACGGGGTCATGCGTGTCCAGCATCTGGAGACGCTGTTCGAGATTGCGCCACTGGCCTCGCGTCATGCCCGGCTGCCGCGGGCGTCGGCCGGCGTGGCTGCGGCCGCCGCCCGGGTGGCGGTGATCACGACGACCGGCGGCGGCGCCGCCACCGTGGTCGACAACCTGGGGCTGCACGGCTTGGCGGCCGTGCCGCCACCGCCTGAGTTCGTCCGGATGGTCGCGCAAGCGGGCCTGAACATCCGCGAAACGCCCGTCATCGACCTGACCCTGGCGGCTTCCAGCGCGCAATACAAGATGCTGCTTGAACACCTGTTGCGCGCCGATTGGTGCGACGCGGTCCTGAGCGTGGTGGGATCCTCCGCGCAATTCCATCCGGGGCTGGCGGTCAAGCCGTTGCTGGAAGCCGACAAGCCCGCGGATAAACCGCTGGTGGTGTTCCTGGCGCCCGAGGCCCCGGAATCGCTGGCGTTGCTGCGCGCAGGCGGCATTGCCGCCTTCCGCACGCCGGAAGCCTGCGCCGACGCGCTGTCGGTGTTCTTCGCCGACGCGGGCCAGCCGCCCGCCCAGGGCGATCCCGTGCCGTGGCCGGAGGGTCTGGCACGGCGCGGCATGCTTAGCGAACACCAGGCGGGAACCTTGTTCCGCCACCTGGGCGTGCCCGTGGCGACCGGCCAGCTGCTGGCCCCGGATGCGCTGCAGCACGCCGTGCCTTACCCGCTGGTCGCGAAAGTGTGTTCGCCGGACCTTGCGCACAAGACGGAACTGGGCGCTGTTCGGGTAGGCATTCCGGATGCCGAGGCATTGGCGGACGCCGTACGCCAGATGCTGGAAGCGGTGAGCCGCCAGGCGCCGGACGCGCGGATCGACGGCATCCTGGTCCAACCGATGGAAAGCCGGCTGATCGAACTGATCCTGGGTTACCGCCATGACCCCCTGGTGGGCCCCACGGTGCTGTTGGGCGCGGGCGGCATCGCCGCCGAATTGGCGCCGGACTTTGCGCTGCGGCTGGCGCCGGTGGACGTGGACGAGGCCCGGCGGATGATTCTTGAAGTGCGGCAAACCCGCCTGATACGCGGCTTCCGCGGCTTGCCCGAAGGCGATTGCGACGCGTTGGCCCGCGCCGTCGCGGCCTTTTCGCGGCTGGCGTGCCTGTCGGGCGCGCGGGTCGAAGAAGCCGAAATCAACCCGCTGTTCGTCCGCGCCGACGGCGTGGTCGCCGTCGATGGCCTGGCGCGCCTGGCCTGAGCCCGCGCATGCCTTCACCTCATTCCTTCACCTTTGCATCGGGAACACCCTAGATGGACTTCACACTGACTCCGGAACAACAGGACTTCCAGACCGCCGTGCGCCGTTTCGCGGACCGCGAATTGCGCGACGGCGCCGTTGAACGCGCCCATTCCGACGACTACCCCTGGGACGTCGCCCGCAAGATGGCCGGACAAGGCTTGCTGGGCATCACCATCGCCGAGCAGGACGGCGGCGTAGGCGGCTCGTTGATGGACGCCGTCATCGCCATCGAAACCGTGGCGTCCGTATGCCCGCGCAGCGCCGACGTGGTGCAGGCAGGCAACTTCGGCGCCATCCGCGTGCTGGCCGAATACGGCAGTGCATTGCAAAAACAGAAGTACCTGACGGCGTTGTTGGCCGGCGAAGGGCTGATCTCGGTCGGCATGACCGAACCCGATGCGGGCTCCGCGGTGACCGAACTCAAGACCAGCGCGACCCGCGCCGAGGGGGGCTGGCGCATCAACGGCACCAAGATCTTCACGACGCACGGCCCGCACGCCAGCGTGATCCTGACCTATGTGCGCTTCGGCCCGGGCACGGGCGGCATCGGGTCGGTGCTGATCGATACCCAGGCCCCCGGCGTGAAGCTGGGCAAGCGCTCTGCATTCATGTCCGGCGAGGAATGGGTCGAGATCTTCTTCGACAACGTGTGGGTGGCGGACGACATGGTCGTCCTGGGCGAGGGCGGTTTCAAGAAGCAGATCGCCGGTTTCAACGTCGAACGCATCGGCAACACGGCGCGGTCGCTGGCGCTGGGCCGCTATGCGTATGAAGAAGCGCGCAACTGGGCGATGCAGCGCAAGCAGTTCGGCCGCCTGCTGTGCGAATTCCAGGGCTTGCAGTGGAAATTCGCGGATATGCGGATCAAGCTGGATGCCGCCCAATTGTTGCTGTACCGGGCGGCCAGCGGCGCGGACACCGGGTTCCCCTCGGCCACGGATACGGCGATCGCCAAGGCCTATTGCAACCAGGTGGGCTTTGACGTGGCCAACGATGCGCTACAGGTATTGGGGGGGCTGGGTTACAGCCGGGAATCGCTGGTGGAGTACTGCGTGCGCCGGTGCCGCGGCTGGATGATCGCCGGCGGCTCTATCGAAATCCTGAAGAACCGCATCGCCGAGGGCATCTTCGAACGCAGCTTTCCGCAGCGTCCCCCGCGCTAAGGCTATTCGGCATGCGCCATGGCGGGGTTGAACCCCCGGCCCTGGCGCAGCATGCCGGCATGGAAGTCTTTGCTGAGCGCGGCCAGGGTCACCGCCCCAAACCGGTCCATCAGCAGGGCTTCGGCGTCTTCGAACGCGCCGGTCAGCGCCTTGTTCACGGCGGCTTCGACCAGGCAACCGGGTGCCTCGCTGCGGTTGCCCATGGCGAAGATCTCGGGCGAGCCCAGGGCTTCGTAAATGTCGCGCAGCGTCACGCGATTGAAATCGCACGAGATCGTCCAGCCGCCGCCATGGCCTTTTTCGGAACGCACCAGCCCTTGGTCGCGCAGGCCTGCCATGATGCGGCGAATGACGACAGGATTGGTCTGCATGACCCGGCCCAAGTCATCGGACGTCATGGGGCCCGGCGCCTCGGCCATATGCAGCAGGACATGAAGCACGCCGGATAGTTTGCTGTCTCTTCTCATGTAACGCATGCTATTGCATGAGAACCGGGCGGGTCAAACCCGCTTGGCGGTCCAGTTCCCTTTGCCTGCTGCCGTGCCGCTGATGGTCTTGCCGTTGATTTCGCCGGTGTAGCGCACGCCGTTGGCGCTGAACGAGACCGTCTTGCCGTTGACGCGTCCCTCTGAAATATCGGTGCCGCCCAACTTGCCCGACAGCATCTGGTATCGCTGCGTCAGATGCAGCGTCTGGCCGTCCACGTCCCATTTGCCCTCAACCTTCGCCGGCACGATCCACAGCAACGCGGTGCAGTAGGTGGAGCAGTCCTGGGTGACCGTCTCGGTCTCGTCGGGCTCCCAATCGCCCATGCGGAAGGTGTTGGAAACCACCCGGGTGCCCGGCGGCAGTTGCAGCAGCGTGGGGCGCAGCTTTTCGTTGATGGTCGTCAGCAAGAACATGGTGATGACATCGGCTTTGGACAGGTCGGTCTGGAACAGATCGGCCGCCACGAAGGTGGCACGGTCTGCCACACCGGCCCGTTGCGCATTGCGGCGCGACAATTCGACCAGATCGGGGTTGTATTCGATACCTTGCGCGGTCAGGCCGCGCTGCGCAGCGGTAATGACAGTGCGGCCGTCGCCGGATCCCAGGTCCATCAGCCGGTCTTTCGGCGTGACCTTGGCCATGTCCAGCATCTTGTCCACCAACGTTTGCGGCGTCGGCACCCAGATCACGTCCTTACCCTGCTGGCCAACGTCCGGGACGTACTCTTTCTGAGTTTCAGGCTTGGCGCCCGGCGCAGTCGCCAACTGGGCGGTGGCCGTGGCGGCGAACGACAGGCACAGCGCCAGGGCCGTGGACACCGCAGCGGTCCGGGCCAACGGCCGGCGCATGCGGCCGGCGGCAAGGGGTTGAGTCGAAGGGTGCATGATGGGCTCTCCATGTAGGTCGACAACAGGGAACGAACCGCGGGCGCAGCGCCGCCCGCCGGGAACAACGCGCGCTAGTCGGGCATCCGGGCCGGCTTCAGCCAGCGCAGCATGGGAATACCCGCCGCCAGTACCGCCAGCCCGATCAGGGCGCCAGCCCCTGCGTAGACGGCGCTGGAATACACCAGCCCCGCGCAGGTCAGACCCAGCAGCAGCGGCGGCAGGGGATAGAGGGGCACGCGAAACGGCCGGGGCCGATCCGGATCGCGTTGCCGCAAGCGCCATACCGACGCCGCCACCAGCAACATGAATAGCCAGAATACCGGCGCGGTGTAGGCGACCAGCGTCTGTACGCTGTTCTGGCTGACGGCGCCCAGGCCGACCAGAAGCAGGGTGATCACGCCTTGGACCAATAGGGCGGCGACCGGCGTTTCGCTGCGGGCGCTCCAGCCGGCCAGCGCGTGCAGCCGCGGCACGTCGCGGCCCAGGGCGTAGTAGACGCGAGCGCCGGTGATGATGGTGCCATTGATGGTGCTGAGCGCGGTCGCGCAGATGGTCAGGCTGAGCAGGGCGGCGGCGTAAGGGCCTGCCGCCGTCTGCATGACGTCGGCGCCCAGCGCCGGCGTGTCGCGCAGGCCTTGCAGGCCGAATAGCTCCAGTAGCGCCAAATTGGTCAGTACATAGGCGCCCGTCACGATCGCCGTGCCGATCAGCAGTACCCGGCTCATATTGCGCTCCGGGTCGCGCAATTCACCGCTGAGATAGGCGGCTTCGTTCCATCCCCCGTAAGTCAACAGCACGAACACCATGCCCATTCCCATCAGGCCCGCAGGGTTGCCGGCTAGGGGCGAGGGCGCGATAGCGGGGGCCGCCGTGTCACCCGTTGCGGTCAGGCTGGCCGCCAGGACCGCTCCCAACGCCGCCAGGGTGAGCAGGGTGAAGGCCCATTGCAGGCGTTTGGAATAGCGCGTGCCCACCATGTTCAGGGCGGTCAGCGCCACGACCGAGATCGCGGCATGCGCCGCCGTGCCGTAGGCGCCCAGGGGCATCAGCCGTTGCGCATAGTCGCCGTAAATGTAGGCAACGACCGCGATGGCGCCGGTCTGGATCACGGTGCAACGCGCCCACGCAAACATCAGCCCCACGCGCGGGCCCCAGGCCCGCGTCAGGTACAGGTATTCGCCGCCGGCGCCGGGGTAGGCCGAGCCCAGCTCCGCATAACACAGCGCACCGACCAGCATCACCAGGCCGCCCGCGCACCACAGCGCGATGTATATGGCTTCGGACGCGGCGTGCTGCGCGACCAGGGGCGGGAAACCGAAGATGCCGATGCCGATGACCACGCCCACCAGCACGACCGTGGCGTCCATCACCGATAACCCCGGTTTCTCGTCTTGCCGCATACGGGTCGGTAACGCGGCGGCGCGCGGAGGGATCGATGTCATGGGGCTCTCGCAGGGGCGGCGGGTCACAGGCGCGGCGCGTGCCGAAGAGGGCGCCTGACGTCAACCTGAACAATTTGCGACCAATACGAAAGCGAAAAAGTTTCTCCGGGTTTTCCCGAAAAATGCCGATCGGTGCGGGTTCGACGCCAGATATTTATCATCAATCGACTTTAAGTCATGGAGTTATCCTATTGATTTAAAAGTAATTAAATACGATCTTAAAGTAGATTAGTTAAAGTAATTTCTAAGCATTGAAATGACAGTTTCCCGCTAGCGTTGGCCGTCATGAACCGCCACGGCGTCCTGGGTCAAGCCGCCCAACCGCGAGTGGACTCGTCCGCCCGTGCCCATCACCAATGCGAACAGGATTTCCCCGGGGCGCGGGGCGTCCTGGATGCCGATCTCGATGCTATTGAAGTGGCTGCGCACATAAGAGGCGTGGATGTAATGCACCGGAACCATGATCCGGTACCCCGCGACAGCCACCGCCTTCACTGCCGGCACCATCGCCTTGGGTTCGCCCAGCACCGTGCGCATTGCCCAGCCGCCGGCTTCATGCCAAACGGCGCCGTGCTCCATTTCGCCGTCCAGGCCCACGATGGCTGCTTTGCTGTAGACCTCGATTTTGTCCTTGCCCAACGTGTCGACCAGTTCGGTCGCCAGTAAGGTGCCCAATGTGCGCAGCTCGGCCATGAACGGCATCAGATCGGGTTCGTAGCGGCCCGCGTAGGGATTCTTGACGACGGCGCACGACGCGGCCAGCTTCAACGGCTGCGCGGGGGCGGGCCCATTTTCGTGGAACGTGGTTTCAACGATCAGGCAGCGTTTGCGGATTTCAATCAACGACATGGAAGTCTCTTCAGGGGAAGGAGGCGTATTGGAAGGGCATCAACGACAGGCTCGACGACGGAGCCAGGAGCGGGGATCAAGATCCGGAATCACTGCGGTGGAATACCGGTTTCCTTGACGATCGCGGCCCATTTGCCGATTTCGGCCACGACGAAGGCGCCGAACTCGGCGGGATTTTGCGTTTTCACGCTGAGCCCTTGGCGCGCATAGGTTTCTTGCAGTTCCTCGTTGGCCAAGGCGACGTCCAACGCGCGGGCCAGCCGGTCGGCGACGGGCTGGGGCAAGCCTGCGGGCCCCATCAGGCCGAACCAGACGGTCAAGTTGAACCCCGGCGCGCCGGTTTCGTTCAGCGTGGGAATGTCTGGCGCCAGCGGGAAGCGGTCGGGCGTGCTGACGCCATACGTCTTGACCTTGCCGGCGCGGGCTTGCTGCAAGCCGTTGGCCAGGTCCGTGAAGGTCAGGTCGACGGTGCCGCCGATGACGTCTGTCAGGGCTTGCGGCCCGCCACGGTACGGCACGGCGGTGACGGTGATGCCGCCCATCGCGGCCAGCTTGGCGCCGAAGACCTGGGCGCTACCCGAGCCGTAGGCGTAGGTGAGTTTTCCGGGGTGCTTGCGGCCGTAGGCAAACAGTTCGCCGACGTTGGCGCCCGCGGTTTTCGGCGAGCCCACCAGCAGATACGGCGTTTCGGCGACGGCGCCGATGGGCGACAGGTCTTTCGCCGGGTCGTAAGGCAGGTCCTTGAACAGGCTGACCCCGCTGGCCGCCGTGGACACGCCGACCACCACCAGCGTATAGCCGTCGGGCTTGGCCCGGGCCACGTCATGGGTGCCGATGATGCCGTTGGCGCCGGGCTTGTTCTCGACAACGACGGGTTGCCCCAGGTCGGCCGCCATGTGCTTGCCCAGGCTGCGCGCCACCACGTCGGTGATGCTGCCGGGCGGGAAGGGCACGACCATCCGGATTGGATGTTCGGGATAGGGGGATGCCGCCCACGCCGGCGCCGCGCTGGTCAGGCCCAGGGTCAAGGCGATGGAAATGGCAGTTCTTTGCATGATGTTGTCTCCCTTATGGCGGGTATGCCTTTGTCTTTGTTATAGGTGTCTTGATACGGGCTTAGCCGGCGCTGTGGCGTGTTTGCAGATAGCGGTAGATCTCCGTGTTGTCGGCAGTCGCGGGCAGCGTTTCCACCGCTTCTTGCCATAGGCCGGTACACAGGGACAGCTGCGGCGCTGGCACGCAGGTCAGTTGCTGCAGGCTGTTGGCGGTGCGCAGGTCTTTCGCCATCAACGCCAGCGCAAAGCCGCCATTGAACGTACCCGGCACGATGAACTGGGCCAGCTTTGTTTCGGTGGCGACGTTGCGGCCGCTGGACGCGTTAAGCACCTGCGTGAAGACCGTGGGGTCCAGGTTCATGGACTGCGCAATCAGCATTGCTTCGCTGGCCGCCAGCAGGCCGGCTGCGTACACATAGTTGTTCAGCGCCTTCATCGCATGGGCCGAACCGACCATGCCGGTGTGGATCAAGGTGGCGCCCATGCGGGACAAGATCGGCTGGACGCGCGCCAGGTCTTCGGCCGCGCCGCCCGCCATGATGGCGAGCGTGCCGCTGGCGGCCTTGGCGACCGCGCCGGACACCGGGGCGTCAATCAGCGTGATGCCTGCCTCGTGCAGCAGCGGGGCCAGCCGCAGCGTGTCCGCCGGGTTGGACGACCCCATGTCTATCAGCGTGGCGCCGCGCGGCAGCAGCGCGGCCAGGCCGGGCGTGCCTGGTTCGCCTTCGATGACCGAGTTGGTGACGGCGCTGTTGGGCAGCATCGTGATGATCACGTCGCAATCCGCCAGGTCGGCCAGGCGCGCGGCGGGTCGCAGCGTTTGACCCCAGGCGGGATGCGCCTGCAGGCGGTCCAGCCGCTGCGGATCCCGGTCGTAAGCACGGAGGTGAAACGTTTCCTCGCGGGCCAGGTTCTCCAACATCGGCAGGCCCATCATGCCCAGGCCGATGAATCCCAATTTCAGCGTCATGCAATCCCTTTATCGAAACAGCCGGAATGGCGTCCGGCGACGACTCTGGATGCTACCGATATGGGGCAATTTTCTCTTATGCTAAGTTGGCCAGGGGATATAACCAATGATTATCGGAACGGCAAGATGCGCTTCAAACTCAGGCAGATGGAGGTCTTTCGGGCGGTGATGCTGACCGGGTCGATGAACGGGGCGGCCAAGCTGCTGTTCGTGTCGCAACCCGCCGTCAGCCGGTTGATCGCCCACACGGAACAAAGCCTGGGCCTGACCTTGTTTGACCGGGACAAGGGCAAACTGACCCCCACGCCCGAGGCGCATCGGCTGTTCGAAGAGGTGGGCCCGCTGTTCGAAGAGGCGTTGCGCATCGACGACTTCGCCCGGGATCTGGCGGCGCGGCCGGAAGGGGCGCTGACGCTTTGCTCCAGCCCCAGCCTGGGGCTGAATTTCCTGCCGCCCGTCATGGCGCGCTATCTGGAACGCTATCCGAATGTACGCCTGAAATATCACACGACGCTGCTGGCGGACATGGCACACGAGCTGTTGGGGCGCAAGGCGGAGTTGGCGGTATCGGTGCTGCCCATCGACCACCCCAATCTGATCGTTGAACCGTTCGCCACCGGAAAAATGGTTTGCATCCTGCCTGTGGGCCATCCGTTGGCGGGTCAGGCGGATGTGGGGCTGGCCGAATTGGCTGCGTACCGGCTGGTGCTGTACAGCCGCAACATCCCGTTCGGCCAATTGGTGGCGGCGGCGTTCCAACGGGCGGGCGTGTCCTGGACGGCGTCAGTCGATATCGTGCGCGCCGAACTGGCGTGCGCGCTGGTACGGGCCGGCGCGGGCGTGGCAATCGTGGACCAGTTCTCGGTAGGGCAGGAGGGGTGGCCCGGCCTGGAAGTGCGGCCACTGCGCGAATCGATTCCGCTGGCATTGAGCCTGGTGCGCTCCCGCTTCGATGCCCCCAGCCGCCACGCGCAGCGTTTCGTGCGCATATTGAAGGAGTGTGCGGCAACGTGAGGGCGACGCCCAGCGTCGTGGCGGATCGTTGAAATACAATGGCGGCGTCAATAATTTCGAAGTGCTGATGTACTACGCGTGGGCTTCGCATCTACCGGATCAACCTCGTGAAAGGCCTGCGCGGCGTGTGGCTGCGGGTGCACCGCTGGCTGGCGCTCAGCGCCGGCTGGGTCCTGATTTTCTCGGGGCTGTCCGGCGCGGCGCTTGTCGTCACGCCGGCGCTGGACCGGTGGGCGAATCCGCAGCTGTTCCAGGCCCGTTCCGGCCTGGCCCCCGGCCAGGCGGGCGTCGCGCTGGAGTCGGTGCTGCGGTCGGCCAGAAAGGAATTCGGCGATGGCGCGAACCTGGTGTTCCGGCCCGCCCGCGCTCCCGGTGAAACCCTTGAGGTCCGGGTGCGCGCCGCCTGGCGCGGCACCCTGTACCTGGACCCCGTCACCGGCGTCGAACAAGGCCGGCGTGGTGAAACCGAGGGCGCGGCGAATGCGCTGTTCAAACTGCATAGCGCGCTGTACCTGGACGGCACCGGCAAGGCCATCCTGGCGTGGGTGGCGCTGGCCTACCTGTTTTTGCTGATCACGGGTTTGATCCTGTGGTGGCCACGGCACTGGTCAAAGGGCTGGAACATGGCGCTGGACCGCGGGCTGCTGCGTTCGCTGTTCGACCTGCACCGCGTCGGGGGCGCCACGCTGGGCCTGCTGATCGCCGTATCGGTCGCCACCGGCGCGTATATGGCGTGGCGCCCGCTGGGCGAAGCCGTAACCTGGTTAAGCGGCGCCACCCCGGTCAAGGCGCCGGCATTGCCCGCGATCAACGTCAAGGCCGCCGCGCAAGCCGCCACCCTCGCGCCTGCGCTGACGCTGGACGAATTGGCCGCGAAGGCCGTGGCGCAATTCCAGGAACCCGCGCCCATCGGGTACATCGTGGTGCCGCCGCATGCCGCCGCGCCCACACGTTTCCGCATGATGCTGGCCGACGATCCGCACCCCAACGGCATGACCTCCGTCTGGATAGATCCCAGATCAGCCGATGTCCTGGCGGTGCAGCGCTGGAACGCGCTGGATCCGGGCGCGCGGGCGACGGCCGTGATCTATCCATTGCATACCGGCGGGCTGGGCGGCGTCGCGCTGGAAACCGCCGTGGCGCTCGGCGGGCTGTCGCTGGCCGGCCTGGGAATCAGCGGCGTGTGGCTATGGTGGCGCAGACGCTCCATCAAGCAAGCGGCCGCGAAGGCGCGCGCCCGCTGACGCCCGACACGACTCGCAAGGCCCGGCAGGTGACGCCTTGCCCCGCGCGGGAATACTATTTGCTGATCACTTCCCGGTCTAGAGGAGCTGATCATGGCAACACGAACCATCTGGAAGGGGGCCATCTCCTTCGGTCTCGTCCATATCCCCGTCGGCCTGCACACGGCGACCACGGAGTCCGGGGTGGACTTCGACTGGCTGGACAAGCGTTCCATGGATCCAGTCGGGTACAAGCGCATCAACAAGCGCACCGGCAAGGAAATCGATAAGGACAATATCGTCAAGGGTGTGGAATATGAAGACGGCCAGTACGTCATCATTTCACCGGAAGAGATTGCCGAGGCCTATCCCCGCACCACGCAAACCATTGAAATACAACAGTTCGTGGACGCGGCGGATGTCTCGTTCGTGTATCTGGAACGGCCTTACTACGTGGCGCCCATCAACAAGGGCCAGAAGGTCTACGCATTGCTGCGGGACACCTTGGCAAAGACGGGCAAGATCGGCATTGCCAAGGTCGTCATCCAGACCAAGCAGCATCTGGCGGCGCTGATTCCGTCCGGCGACGCGCTGGTGCTGGACTTGATGCGGTGGGGCGACGACGTCAAGCCGCAAGACGAACTGGACCTGCCCAAGTCCGGCGCCCGAGCCATGGCGCCCAGCGCCAGCGAACTGAAGATGGCCAAGATGCTGGTCGAAGACATGTCCGGCAAGTGGGACCCGGCGCAGTACAAGGACGAGTTCAAGGCCGCCGTGATGGACCTGGTGGCCAGGAAGGTGAAGGCGGGCAAGACCGAAACCGTCTTTGAGCCGCAAGAGGAAACTCCCGCTTATGCGGACAACGTGATTGACCTGACGGAGTTGCTGCAACGCAGCTTGAAGGGAAACAGGAAGGCGCCCGCGGCGGCGAAAAAGGCCGCGTCCGGCAAGGCCCCTGCAAAGAAAGCAGCGGCAAAAAAGACACCGGCAAAGGCGGTGAAAACGGCAAAGGCCACGAAGGCGGCGCGCGCCCGCAAGGCGGCGTGACATGGCCGACACCCTTAAGACCTATCGGAAGAAGCGCGACTTCACCGTCACGCCGGAACCCGCCGAAGGCGGCGAAGCCAATGAACAGGCGCGGGCCTTCGTCATCCAGAAACACTGGGCAAGCCGGCTGCACTATGACTTTCGGCTGGAGCTGGACGGGGCGATGAAAAGCTGGGCGGTGCCCAAGGGCCCCAGCTACGATCCCAGCGTCAAGCGCATGGCGGTGCAGGTAGAGGACCACCCCATTGCGTACAACCAGTTTGAAGGCCAGATCCCGGCGGGCCAGTACGGCGCCGGCAAGGTCATCATCTGGGACGAAGGCCGCTGGATGCCGGTGGGGGATGCGCGCAAGGGCTACCGGGAAGGGCACCTGAAATTCGACTTGCAGGGCAGGAAGATGCAAGGCCGATGGGCGCTGGTGCGGATGAAGGGCAAGGCGTCCGACAAGCAGCCCCCCTGGCTGCTGATCAAAGACAAGGATGAGTTTGCAAGGTCCGAACGTGATTTCAGCGTCGTGGATGAAATGCCCGACAGCGTCGTGCCTCTGCGCGACAAGCAAGCCGCAAAACGCGCGCCAGCCAAGCCCACACCGAAGGAAGCGCCACTGCCGGGGCAAGCGGCCGAATTGCCCGCGTCGCTGACGCCTCAGTTGGCCACGCTGGCGGACGGCATCCCGTCCGACTCGACGGACTGGCTTTACGAATTGAAGTTCGACGGCTACCGGTTGCTGGCGCGGCTGGACGGCGACAAGGTCAGCCTTCATACCCGCAACGGGCACGACTGGAGCGCGAAACTGCCACATCTGGTCAAGGCCTTTGGCCGGTTGCCGGCGAAATGCGCCTGGGTGGACGGCGAAGTCGTCGTGCTGGACAAGCACGGCGTACCCGATTTCCAGGCGCTGCAAAACGCCTTCGACGGCGATGCGACCAGCGGCATCGTTTTCTATGCGTTCGACCTGCCGTTCATCGGAGGACGGGATCTGCGCCGCGAACCCTTGCGCGTGCGCCGGGCGTTGCTGGCGCAGTTGATGGAGACGGCCGACGACGATCGTCTGCGCTTTAGCGAGACGTTCGAACAGGCGCCGACCGACCTGGTCGCGTCCGCCTGCAAGATGGGGCTGGAAGGCATCATCGCCAAACGCCAGTCCGCGCCGTACGTGTCGCGCCGGTCCGATAGCTGGCTGAAGATCAAGTGCGGCCGCCGGCAGGAATTCGTCATCGTGGGCTATACCGCGCCGCAAGGCGCCCGCGCAGGGCTGGGAGCGCTGTTGCTGGCCGTCCACGAGGACGACGGGGCATTGCGTTACGCCGGCAAGGTGGGCACCGGGTTCGACAACGAAGGCCTGATTTCGCTTCAGGAAAAGCTCGCCCGCATCGAGACCGACGATAAACCCGTGACAGGCGGGCAGGGCAAGGGCGTGCGGTGGGTAAAGCCGCAATTGATCGCCGAAGTGTCGTTCTCCGGCTGGACCACCGGCGGCCACATCCGCCATTCGGTCTTCCGGGGCTTGCGCGCGGACAAGCCAGCGCGCGACATCACACGCGAAAAGGCAGTGCAGGCGCCCCGCGCCTCGCCCGCGGCCGACCGCCCCAAGGCGGCTGCGAAACAGACCAAGGCCATCCCGGAAGCGCCCAAGACCGCCGGCAAGATCGGCAGGCTGACCCACCCCGAACGCATCATCGATCCTTCCACAGGCTTGACCAAGCTGGACCTGGCCCGCTATTACGGCCTGATCGCGCCGCTATTGCTGGAGCACCTGACGGGACGCCCCGTGTCGTTCCTGCGCGCGCCCGGCGGGATCCAGGGCGAGCTGTTCTTCCAGAAGCACCTGGAAGCCGCCATGCCCGGCGTCAAGTCCTTGCCCGCGCGGCTGGACCCCGGCCACCCGCCGTTGCTGGAAGTGCCGACACCCCAGGCCATCATGTCCGCCGTGCAGATGAACGTGGTGGAATTCCACACCTGGAACGCCGTCAAGACGGCCATCGGTAAACCGGACCGCATGTTGTTCGACCTGGATCCGGGCGAAGGCGTGGCATGGCCGACCCTGCAGCAGGCGGCCCAGCTGGTACAGACGATGCTGAGCGAAATCGGCCTGACGACCTGGCTGAAAACCAGCGGCGGCAAGGGACTGCATGTGGTGGTTCCGCTACGACGGCAACATGATTGGGACACCGTCAAGGCGTTCTCACAGACGATCGTCGCGCATCTGGCGGCAACGCTGCCGCAGATCTTCGTGGCCAAGAGCGGCCCGAAAAACCGGGTAGGCAAGGTATTCGTGGACTATCTGCGCAACGGCTTCGGCGCCACGACGGTCGCCGCCTGGTCGGCCCGGGCGCGCCCGGGGCTGGGGGTCTCGGTGCCCGTGGCATGGGAAGAACTGACGAAACTCAGCAGCGGCGCGCAC
Source organism: Achromobacter maghribensis (assembly GCF_057334215.1). Lineage (NCBI taxonomy): Bacteria > Pseudomonadati > Pseudomonadota > Betaproteobacteria > Burkholderiales > Alcaligenaceae > Achromobacter > Achromobacter maghribensis. The sequence goes on from NZ_JBHFII010000044.1 coordinate 197,059, forward strand.
TGGACCATCGCCAATATCCATTCCCGGCTGGACGCAGGCAACACGCCCTGGGAGGGGTATGCGCCCCAGGCCATCGGACCGGCCATGGCCGCAATGAACTTCAAACCCGGCAAGTAAGCGGTTGCCGAGAGTGTGGACCCGTTTTGCATGATTCTGTATGCTGCTTTGCAGACCGATAGCGGGCGGGATCCTCAACGATGAAAAGAAAAGTCAGCTTGTTCACGGTGCTCATCGCCCTGGCGGTGTTAAGCGTGGCGATCGGCTTTTTCAATGCCCTCTACGCCGGTTATCAGGTGCAGAAGGCGCAGGTCGTCAAGAATTCCCTGGCCTCCAACGTGGCCTATGCGGAAAAACTGGCCGAGTTCATCAATCTATATATCGATGCGCTGCACCGGCAATTGAAGACCAGCGCCGGCCGCCTGCCCGACGCCGGCGACACCCCACAGACACTCACGGCCGAGTTGTCCCGCGTCGCGGCCCAGGCGCAAGGCGTTTCCGCAGTGCTGCTTGCGGATGCCGCCGGCGTCATCATTGCCCGTTCCGACCAGGCGCCCGCGCAGCTGTCTGGTTTCAACACGCTGACAGAACTTGGCATGAAAGAACGACGCCCGGCGGACTGGGTCGTGCCGTGTTGCCAGCACGACGGCCAACGGGCGGCGCTGATGCTGGTGGAACCCGTGCCTGGCAAGGACGGCGCGCCGGGTGGTTTCGTTGCGGCGGTCGTGGTCCTGGAACGCGGCAGCCGGCTGGACCGGCTGATTGGTGAACACCCTTATGACGACGGCGCGTCCGTCTACCTCGTCAACGTGCAGGGCGGGGTGCTGTACAGCCACGGCGCGGGAGGTCCGGACGAAAGCGTGCTTAGCCTGGTCAAGGCGGATGTGTCACCCACATCCGGGCCAGGTTCCGCGCAAGTCCGCGACGCGTCGGGCCATTCGGTGCTGGCGGGCTACGCGCCCATCACGAAAGGAAAATGGGCGGTTGTCATCCAACGGCCACTGGAACAGGCCTTGTCGCCCTTGAAGACGCTATTGGCAGAGTCCTTGCGCTTCGCCGTTCCCGCCGTGATCGTCACGCTGATACTGGTGTGCGGGCTGGCTTACGCCATCGCCCGGCCCTTGGCCCGCCTGACAAGCGCCATGGGCAGCCCCGAAGCGGTCGACCGGCAAGGCCCGCGGGCCAGTCTGCTGAAAACCTGGTATTTCGAAGCCGACAAGCTGCGCGAGGCACTGATCGCCACGCTGGCGCAGCACCGGCACGAAGTCGGGCGCTTGAACACCCAGACCATGACCGATCCGATGACCGGCCTGATGAACCGGCGCGCCCTTGAACTGCGATTCGAGGAACTGGCGGCCGCTGGCACGCCGTTCGCCGTCATCGCGCTGGACCTGGACCATTTCAAGCAAGTCAACGACGTGTATGGGCACCCGGTCGGCGACAAGGTCTTGATCTTGTTGGCAAAAACCCTGCGCGACAGCGTTCGGCAGCAGGACAGGCCGTTCCGCATAGGCGGCGAGGAATTCATCGTGGTCGTGCCGGCCCCGTCCCCTGACGTCGCCCTGCACACCGCCGAGCGCATTCGCGCCGACGTGGCCCGAAAACCGATGCCGGACGGCGTCGGGCATGTCACGATATCGGTCGGTATCGCATTATGGCCGCAGCATGGAGAATCCCCCGAAGCTGTTGTCAAATGCGCGGACCAGGCCTTGTATGCCTCTAAATCAGGCGGACGCAACCGCGTCACGCTCTGGGAGGAGGGCCTGCCGTCCTAGTTGGCTCCCGCTTTTGTTCGAATGTCTGTTCCGCTTTTCCAACGTGTCCGATCAACAAAGACCAGGCGTAGGGTGGCAATGTGAACTATTCATTTGTGTTGGCAGGTTCGGCGGTCGTCTTTTTCTTTCTGTTGTTGGGGGCCATCCGGTTCGGACGGCGAATTGGGTTGCGTGGCGGTGCGGAAGACAAAGGCACGGCCGGTTCCGCCGCCATCGAAGCCTCTGTCTTCGCGTTGCTGGGCCTGTTGATCGCATTCACGTTCTCGGGAGCGGCGCAACGGATGGCCGACCGCAGGAACCTGCTCGTCACCGAGGTCAACGCCATCGGCACGGCTTGGCTGCGCATCGATCTGCTGAACGCGTCCGACCAGCCGGCATTGCGCGAACAATTCCGCCGCTACGTCGATGAACGCGTCAACTATTACAAGCACGTCGCCGACCTCGACCATCGCGACGCCATCGCGGTAAAAGTCGGCGCCATCCAGAACGAAATCTGGAAGACCTCGATCGCGGCCGGCAGGAACACCGTGCCGCCATTCGCCACGTCATATATCGCTTCAGTCAACGACATGTTCGACGTGTCCACCGCGCAGACCGTCGCGCAGAAGGTCCACCCGCCCATTGTCACCTACGCCTTCCTGGGATTTCTGGCGCTGGTCTGCGCCTGCCTGATTGGCTTGAACCTGGCTGGCGCCAAGCACGACACCCTGTTTCACCAGATTATCTACGCGCTGGTCATGACGGCGGCGCTCTACATCATTGTCGACTTCGAGTTCCCCCGCATCGGTGCGATCCGTATCGACCAAAGTGACGCGTTGTTGCTGTCGCAGCGCCAGGCTATGGGGAGCGCCGCGGCGGGCGCCGTGAAGTAGCGAAGCGGAGAAACGGCATGGCGAACCGAAAAGCAAGGGTCTCGAACAGGGCGGCCAGGCGGATATCGGCGTGGCTGATCGCGACGCAGGCGTGCGTGGCGGGTGGGGTGGCCACCGCGCAACCGACTATCCGGTTGACGCAGGACGATTTGCAGAAGCGTGCCAACGGGGTCCTGGCGCTGATGTCGTTTTCAATCGTCCCGGACATCACGACCAGCGCATTGTCGATTGGTGGTGGTGGCGGCACGACCGGGTCGACCGAGTTCTACATGACGCAGTTGGGCGGGGGCGACACGATTTCCAAATCGGTGCCCATCTATCTGGAAGGCGTCCTGGCCGGCAGCCGCTACGACCCGACGTTCGTCGCTTCGCAGGGGTTGGAAAACCGCAAAATCCCGACCAAGTGGAACAGCGTCTCCGCGACCGGCGGGATCGGTTGGGACTTCAAGCTCACCGATGAACTGAAGTTGCGCCCCATTTTCAACGTGGCCCTGGGCAACGTCACCAGCGACCTGCGTGCCGCCAGCTGGTACGTCGGCCGACAGACCGGGCAGGACGTGACTTTCCTGGACAAGGGTTCGCTGAACGCCTATGGCCTCGGCGGATCGCTGATGCTGGATTACGAGCACTACCGGCCCGGCTACGAAGTGGATGTGGAGCTGCGCTATTCCGATATCCGACTGAAGAGCTTTGCCAGTTCCGCCGCCGTCCAGGGCAACGCCATCGCGCAGTCCGCGAACCTGTGGGCCCGCTACCGGGCTCCCACGGGGTTGACGATGCTGCAACGGCCGCTGCGCTACGTGCTGGAACTGACCCATTCCGAATTCCTGGGCGACCAGCGCGGCGTGCTGGGCTTTGACCGCCTGACCTCGCTGGGCGCGGGCCTGGAACTGGATTCCAGCGCCTACAACGTGTTCATCACCCGTACCCGATTGGTCGGCCGGTATGTCTTCGGCCAGAATGTGTCGGGCTTTTCCGTCGGCCTGGCGGTCAGCTTCTGACGTTTTCCTGCGGGGACGTGTCGCCCAGCAGCCGGCTGATGGCTTGCGCCTCGCGGCGCACGGCCAGCCCCACGCGACCGTCGGGCGATGCGTCGAAGCCGCCGGTGGCGCCCAGCGCGGTCAGCACGGCGCACGGCCGGCCAGCGTAGCTGTAGATCGGCGCGGATACGGCGCTGATGCCTCGCAGGTTCGTGTCGCGCACGACGGCGCAGCCTGCCGCCAGCACCGCGCGCCGCAGGGTGCCGATCGGGTCGGCGGCATCCAGCATCGCCCGCTGTTCGGGCGTGGCCGCATCCAGGTCGGTTTGGGCAAGCGCGCGCACCGCGTGCTCGTCCAGGGTCGCCAGCAGGACTTGGCCGGTAGCCGACCACAACATCGGCAACACCGAGCCCACGCGCACGTTGACCGTGACGGGCAACCCCGGCTCTTCGAAGCGCACGATGGTGGGGCCCTTGTTGCCCATCACCGCGACGAAGCACGTTACTTCCAGTTCTTCGCGCAGGCGGACCAACGACGCTTCGGCCAGCCGAATGGGATCCGCCTGCCGCATGGCCGCCAGGCCCAGTAGCAGCGTTTCCAGTCCCAGGAAGTACTGCTGGGTGGCGGCGTCCTGACCGACCAGCCCGCCTTCCATCAGGCTGACCAGATAGCGGTGCACCTTGGCGGGACTCTCGCCGATTCGGGCCGCGATCAGACTCAGGCCCGCGCGGCCGCCAAGATGACCCAGGGCTTTCAGCACGGCCATGCTGGTTTCGGCCGCCTGCACGCGCTGGCGGCGTTCGCGGGGACGCGGGAGTTCGGTAAGGGTCATGGGCGCAGTCGGGTAGGGGAGAGCCCGAGGTTAAACCCGGTTTATCAGATTACGCAATGCGTATATGATTTACGCATAAAACTTATGACACCCGGAGTGCAGACATGTCTCAACCCGCCCAACCCCTGTCCGGCTGTCCGGTTCACGCCGCTGCGGCCGTCGACGGCTGCCCGATGCACGTCAGCGAACGCGCCGCCGAGTTCGATCCCTTCGGCGACGGCTACCAGCAGGACCCGCCGGAATACGTGCGGTGGGCGCGCGAACAGGAACCGGTTTTCTACAGCCCGAAACTCGGCTATTGGGTGGTGACCCGCTACGAAGACATCAAGGCGATCTTCCGCGACAACCTGACATTCAGCCCGTCCATCGCGCTGGAGAAAATCACGCCGACCGGGCCGGAAGCGAACGCCGTGCTGGCGTCTTACGGCTACGCGATGAACCGCACGCTGGTCAACGAAGACGAGCCCGCCCACATGCCTCGGCGGCGTGTGCTGATGGAGCCTTTCACGCCCGAAGCCCTGAAGCATCACGAACCCATGGTGCGGCGCCTGACCCGGGAATACGTCGACCGCTTCATTGACGACGGCAGCGCCGACCTGGTCGACCAATTGCTTTGGGAAGTCCCGCTGACGGTGGCGCTGCATTTCCTGGGTGTCCCCGAAGAGGACATGGACCTGCTGCGCCGCTATTCGATCGCGCATACGGTCAATACCTGGGGCCGGCCCAAGCCGGAAGAACAAGTGGCCGTGGCCCACGCCGTCGGCAATTTCTGGCAATTGGCCGGCAAGATCCTGGACAAGATGCGCCAGGATCCGGACCAGCCCGGCTGGATGCAATACGGCATCCGCAAACAGCGCGACTACCCGGACGTCGTGACCGACTCCTACCTGCATTCGATGATGATGGCGGGCATCGTGGCCGCGCACGAAACCACGGCCAACGCGTCGGCAAATGCCCTCAAGCTGCTGCTGCAGCATCCCGACGCCTGGCGCGAGCTATGCGAAGACCCGTCCCTGATCCCGAACGCGGTCGAGGAATGCCTGCGGCATAACGGCTCAGTGGCCGCCTGGCGACGGCTGGCCACGCGCGACACCACGATTGCCGGCACGCCGATCCCTGCCGGGGCAAAGCTCTTGATTGTCAGCGCATCCGCCAACCATGACGAACGCCAGTTCGCGGACGCCGATCTGTTCGACATCCGGCGCGACAACGCCAGCGACCAGCTCACATTCGGGTATGGCGCCCACCAATGCATGGGCAAGAATCTGGCGCGCATGGAAATGCAGATTTTCCTGGAAGAGCTGACGCGCCGCTTGCCGCACCTGCGCCTGTCGCCGCAGCAATTCACTTACGTGCCCAATACCTCGTTCCGCGGACCGGAGCATCTGCAGGTGGAATGGGATCCGGCGCTGAACCCCGAACGCCGCCAGCCCGGCCTGCTGCAACAGCGCCAGCCAGTGCGCATCGGCGAGCCCTCCGCCCATGCCAGCGCGCGCAATCTGGTGGTTGAACGGGTGGAGCCCGCCGCACACGGCATCCTCATGCTGACGCTGGCGTCTCCCGATGGCAAGACGCTTCCCCGCTGGGCACCGGGCGCGCATATCGACATTGAATGCGGCGACACCGGCCTGTCGCGCCAATACTCGCTTTGTGGCGATCCTTCGGATACCGGCCGCCTGCGCATCGCCGTGCTGCGCGAAGCCGACGGCCGCGGCGGCTCTGCCTGGGTCCATGACCACGTCAAGCCCGGACAGCGCCTGCGCGTCCGCGGCCCGCGCAACCACTTCCGGCTGGACGAAGGCGCGGCCAAGGCGATCCTGATCGCCGGCGGCATCGGCATTACCCCGATCAGCGCCATGGCGCGGCGCGCGCGCGAACTCGGCATGGACTACGAACTGCATTACAGCGGCCGCACCCGCGCCGGCATGGCGTTGCTTGACGAGCTTTCGGCCCTGCATGGCGACCGGCTGCACCTATATGCCAGCGACGAAGGCAGGCGCAACGACTTCGGCGCGCTGCTGGCGCAACCTGACCCCAACACGCAGATCTACGCCTGTGGGCCTGCGCGCTTGCTGGACGCTCTGCAACAAGCCAGCGCGCATTGGCCGCAGGACGCGCTGCGGATGGAGCATTTCCATTCCACGCTGGGCACGCTGGACCCTGACCGCGAACATGCCTTCGAGGCGGAACTGAAAGATTCCGGATTGGTGGTCACCGTGCGTCCCGACCAGACGCTGCTGGCCGCGCTGCGCGCCGCCAATATCGACGTGCAAAGCGATTGCGAGGAGGGCCTGTGCGGGTCCTGCGAGGTCAGCGTGCTGGCCGGCGATATCGATCACCGCGACGTGGTGCTGACCCGCGCCGAACGCGAGGCCAACCGAAAGATGATGAGCTGTTGTTCGCGCGCCTGCGGCCAGCGCATCGTGCTGGCGCTGTGACGCGCCGGCAGGCAGTCAGGCCGACTTGCTACCGGGCGTCGGCCAAGGCGCGCTGCACCGCCGGCCGCTCGGCCACACGCGCCAGGTAGGCGGCCAGCTTCGGAAACTGCGCCATGTCGACACCATCGCCATCCAGCCAGCTGCCGATGGTGAACAGGTAGCCATCGGCCACGCTATAGTCGTTGCCCGCCACCCACGGGCCCGCGATCAGCCCCTCCAGGTACGCGGCGCAGGCCGTCATTGTCTGCGGAACCTTCAGGCGCATGGCTTCGTGCGCGGCGGGATCATCGGCCCATCGCGCGCCTCGTCGCTTGTGCGCGTGCGCAACATGGGCGGTCGCCGCCAGATAGCTCGTCAATTCCTGCATCCGCGCGAACGCGAAGGGGTCGTTCAGCGGCGCCAATCCGGCTTCTGGAAAGCGCTGCGCGATGAAGGCGAGCAGGGCAGGGGTTTCGGTCAGCACGCCGTGCTCGGTCGCCAGCGCGGGAACCCGGCCTTTGGGATTCACACGCAAGTACTCGGGGCTTTGCTGCTGCCCCGCGGCAAAATCCAGCTTGATCAGATCGAAGTCGGCGCCTGCCTCATGCAGCGCGATGTGGGTCGCCAGCGCGCAAGTGCCAGGAGCGGAGTAGAAAGTCCAACGGGCCATGATCATCCTCTATCGGTTTGGGGCGGGAAGTCGCCGGGTCATTTCTCGGGCCCGGAACCCAATCACGATAGCAAACTCCTAGTCGAATTCTCTTCCTCGGGGCGCTAGAACTTCCGCGGAATGCTCATGCGCGAATGGTCGGGCTCGCGATAGCCTTGCGGCTTTTGGCGCTTGGGCAGCTTCACCTTCTCCACGGGAAGCGCCTTATAGGGAATGCTCTGGAGGATATGGCTGATGATGTTCAGCCGCACGCGCTTCTTGTTGTTCGAATCGGCGACAAACCAGGGCGCATACTCCGTGTCCGTCGTCGCGAACATATCGTCGCGCGCGCGGGAATAGTCATACCAATGGCTGTAGGAATCCAGGTCCAGCTTCGAGAGTTTCCAGATCTTGCGTTCGTCGTGGATTCGAGCTTGAAGCCGGCGCGTTTGTTCGGCCTCGCTAACCTCAAGCCAATACTTGAGCAGGATCACGCCCGATTCGATGATGGCCCGCTCGACCAGCGGCACCGCTTTCAAGAAGGACTTCACCTGTTCCTTGGTGCAAAAGCCCAACACGCGCTCTACACCGGCGCGGTTGTACCAGCTACGGTCGAAAATGACGATTTCGCCGGCGGCGGGCAAATGGGGAAGATAGCGTTGCACGTACATCTGGGTCTTCTCCCGATCCGTCGGCGACGGTAGCGCGACCACGCGGAAGACGCGTGGGCTGACGCGCTCGGTCATGGCTTTGATCGTTCCTCCTTTGCCGGCGCCGTCGCGCCCTTCGAACAGGATGCAAACCTTGGCGCCGGAATGGACGACCCACTGCTGAAGCTTGACGAGCTCGACGTGCAAGCGCGCCAACTCCCGTTCATAGGCTTTCTCTGACAGCCGTTCATTCACGGGCTCGCCGCCGTCTTGCGCTGCTTGCGTTTCTCCATTCTTGGCCATCATTCCACTCCTTGATCTGCGTAGGCGAATCTGAGGGGCAATCAGTGCTAGCCGCTGTTCCACGTGGCGGTACTGGGATTGTGCGGCGCGACGCCATCGCAAGTCCATGATGATTCCGGCGAAAATCCGTCAGGATCGAGGTTCCTGCAGACCGCGTCGATGCCGCGTTTCGGATGGCGTTTCAAGGAAGAGGGCATGGTAGCGCGCCGCCGCGTAAGTGGAATAGGGATAGCCATGTCGCAGGAAGCAGTCCGCCACCGTGGTTCGCCGGCCAGTGCAATTTGACAGGTCCAGATAGACGTCATGCAGCTTGCGCAGGCAAAGGTAGTGCCCCGGCGCCATGCCGAAACAGGCTTGCGAAAAATCCCGCAGGCTGCGCAAGCTGATCCTCAAACCCTTGCACAGACCGTCGAGATCCAGGGCTTGGCCTTGCTTGCGAATGACCGTCAACGCGGCCTCGCATAACAGCGGCATCGGCGAACCGGGACGCCCCTTGCCGCGGCGGCTTGGGGAGCGACCCGCGATCAGGTCGGACAAACGCTGTTCCAGCAAACGGCGACCGATCGCTGGCGGACAGGCAGGCGCCATCGACATGAACGCGGCTTCTCGCAAGGCGGCCAATTGCAAATGGTCTGCGCTGACGATGTGGGCAACGCGCGCCCATTGCCGCAACGTCTGAGCCACGGCGCCGTCGCCCGCGAACAGCTCGGAACGGACCGGTACCGCGATGGTGATCCATTCATTGGGTCCGCCGGCTCGAAAGACGAACCCCTTGCCGGGCGCAAGGACTCCCAAAGAGCCTTCACTGAAAGGAACGCCGTTCAGCCAGGTGGGGCTGGGCGAGGGCTGGGACAGCAGCAACGTCAAATGCGTGGGCCAGCCGACGCCTTCGCACAGATTCGGCACGGCCGCGATACCGCGCTGGACATCGATACCGTCTACATCCAGATGACCGATCCCCCAACCGCCGTCTCTGGATCCCAACAGGAAAACCCGGGCGTCCGCATCGACTATCGCGTCCGCATACGCATCAAACGACTCGAATCGCTGAAGGTCCATTCGGCCCTCCGCAGGTGGGAGCTGACTAGATATTGCCGAAATTAGCATGGACTTACGGCGCGGTCACTGGTGAAAATGCCGTATGCGCGCTTCCGCGCAGGCATTCCGAAGCGATGACCACCCCGACGACGTGCTGGACCATCAGCATCCCATTGGGAAGAGGGGGTTCGATATGTTTCTTGCCAATCCGCGACGCGGACTCGTCGTCATCCCGGCCATTGTGTCTGCGCTGTTGCCGGTTACCGGCAACGCGGCAGGGGGTCACCTGGAAGACGCCATCGCCGATGTGCTGGTCTGGGTCGTGCTGGTCTTGGTTCCCATTCTGGCCATCTGGATCTTCTGGAAGCTGCACGTCTTGCCGGAAGTCATCGCCGAAAAGCGGCATCATCCCCAAGCCGAGGCAATCAAATCGCTTTGCCTGCTGTCGTTGGCGTTCGGGGGCATGCTCTGGCCTTTCGCCTGGTTGTGGGCGCATACGAAACCGATCGGATACCGGCTGGCTTACGGCAGAGACGTGCATGACGACCCGGAGATAAGCGTCAAGGAAGAGGCGCCAGCGCCATCGCCCCCAGCCGGCCGCACCGGGGAATGACATGCTAGAGCTCATTTGTGTTGTCTATGGGCTGCTGGTTTGGCTTGTCTTCATCAAGCTGAAGCTGCTTCCCTGGAACATCCAGTCGCAGGTCGGGGTGGTTGCGGTGGGCGCGGCCGGCTTGGCGGCGCTTGTCCTGACGATCAATGTCGTCACGCCGTCGTCGACGGAATTGCGGGTCGTCAACTACGTCGTCGAGATCGTCCCGCGGGTGACCGGGCGGGTGACGGAAATCGCGGTGGAGGGGAACCGGCCAATCAAAAAGGGCGACGTGCTGCTGCGCCTGGACGCCGAGCCCTATCAACTCAAGGTCAGGCAGCTGGAGGCCAAGCTGGTGGATGCGCAGACTAGCCAGCAGTCCCTGGACCGGGATCTCGCGTCGGCGCAAGCGATGACGGCGGCCGCCTTGGCGCAAGTCGAACTCGCCCGCATGCGGCTGCGCCAAAGTACCGCCTTGGCGGCGCGCGGCGCCGGCAGCCAATATGACGTACAGAGTTTCCAAAGCGAACTGAAGGTCCGGCTTGCGAACTGGGAGGCGGCGCGGGAAACGGAACGCAAGGTCCGCCTGAGCGTGGGGGCCGTGTTCGAGGGCGACCAAGTTGCCGTGGCGCAAGTCAAGGCCGAGCTGGATACGGCGAAATGGGAACTGGCGCAGACGACGCTATACGCGCCGGCCGACGGCTATGCGATCAACCTGCAAGCCCGGGTAGGGTCGTATGCGGCTGCCATACCGATACGCCCCATCATGTCGTTCGTCGAGACCACGCAACAGGTGATCGCGTTCTTCGACCAGAATCAGCTGACGAAAGTGAAGGCTGGCAACGAGGTGGAGGTGTCTCTGCGCACGGTGCCGGGGCACGTCTTCAAGGGCAAGGTGGATTCGATCGTCTGGGCGACCTCGCAGGGGCAGTATCAGGCATCCGGGCTACTGCCGGGCACGACTTCCGAGGGGGATCACGCCGCGGCGCCCATGCAGTATGCGGTACGCATTGATCTTGAGACACCGCAAGACATGGCCTTGGCCATGGGCGCGCGCGGCAAGGCAGCCATCTATACCGACAGCCTGGGCGCGCTGCACATGGTTCGCAAAGTGATATTCCGCGTGTCCGCCAAGCTCGATTACCTGGTTCTCAAGCTTCACTAACGGGGCCCAGATGCCAGCACGCTGCACGATCGCCCCCCGCGTCCTCGCAACGGTAGGCAGCGCCATGGTGTTGATGGCGGGCTGCGCCAACCTGGACCCGCCGCCGAACGACGCCCTGTATCAGCAGGCCATGGCGGGCACGCAAGTGCCGGCCCAGTGGGTTGCCAGCGTGGAAGCCGCCGCATTCGCGCCTCAGTGGGCGGGATTTCCCGAACACGGCACGCTCCAATCGCTGATCGACGAGGCGCTGGGCAACAACCTGGACTTGCGCGTTGCCGCAAGCCGGATGCAGCAAGCGGCGCACCAGGCCAGATTGGCGGGCGCTGACTTATTGCCCACCGTCGGCCTGGGCGCCCGGACGGCAACGGACCCCACGCCCGGCAGCGCCTTTTCGGCCAATGGCTATGCCGTCCTGATGAACTGGGAGATCGACCTGTGGGGCAGGGCGCGGGCTGAAAAGAAAGCGGGCGAGGCCGGATACCGCTCGGCGGAGGCGGACTACGCCTATGCGCGCCAATCCATCGGCGCGTTGACCGCCCGAAGTTGGCTGGCGGCCCTTGAGGCCAGCGGTCAGCTCGCCCTTGCGCAAGAATTGGAAAATACGACGGGCAAGCAGCTCAGCCTGATCCAATACCGCCGACGCATCGGCAAAGTCAGCGAAATGGATGTCGCGCATTGGACAGAGCAAGTCGCTGCCGCGGCCGACGTGGTCGGCCAGCGCGAACAGGCCAGGGCGCAAGCATTACGGGCGCTGGAACTGATATTGGGCCGTTACCCCGCCGGCGCGGCGCAAGCCGACGAGCCCATTCCCGACGCCCCCGCCCCGTTGGCCCCGGGCTTGCCGTTGGACCTGCTGGACCGCAGGCCCGACCTCGTCGCCGCACGCGAGCGGCTCGTGTCGGCGTACTTCGGCGCGGAAGAGGCGAAAGCGGCCCGATTGCCGGCCATTGCGATATTCGCGGGCGCAGGGCGTTTCACAAAAGACTATTCCGGCTTGGCGACCAGCATGCAAAGCTGGGTGTTCCCAGTCGGCGCGGCGTTGACCTGGCCACTGTTCGATGCCGGGCGCCGGCAGATCACGCTCGAATTGCGTACCGAGCAGCAGCGTGAGGCGCTGGCGCTGTATGCACGCGCGATTCTCATCGCGATGAGCGAAGTCGAGAACGGCCTGACGGGCGAACAGCAACTGGCCCTGCGCGAACGGGCGATCCAGCGCCAGTTTTCCGAGAGCAGCCGCGCCCTGGAACTGGCATTGGTGCAACGGCAGATCGGCCAGTTCGACGATTTCGATGTCCTGCAGCGCAAGCGCGATCTGTTGCGCGTGCAGAGCGACCTGATGCGCGTTCGCGCCCAGCGGCTGGTCCAGCGCGTAAACCTGCATCTTGCGCTGGGCGGCCACTTTGCGCCGGAACCGCAGGCGGCCCCGGCCGCGGCCAGCCAGTCGCCCGCTGGCGATGCCCCGGCCCCTTAGCCTTCAGGCGCGGCCTCGTTGACACCGCACCATTGCGCGATAAAGAGGGCGATGGCTTTGGTGATGAGGCGTAGGGATTCGATGTGGACGCGCTCGTCGAATCCATGGATGTCCAGCGATTTTGGCCCATAGACCAGCGTTGGCATGTTGCCGTAGATCACGAACACGCGCGCATCAAGGTAGCCGGGGGTGGTGAAGCTCTCCAGATCGCTCTGAAACGCCTGCTTGTGACATTCGCGCAGCGTGTTTTCCGCGTCGCTGCCTTCCTCCAGCACATAGCCTTCGGCATAGAAGCCCGTGTAGGTCACCTGGGGCGGCGTGCCGCCGAACCTGCGGTCGGACGCCGCGTCGCGCAGGCAGGCGTCGATCTGCTCGCGCGCCTCGTCGGCGGTCGTTCCGGGGTAGATGGCCGCACGCACGTCGAACTCGCACCAGGGGGGAACCGTCGACGGCCAGTCGCCGCCGGCGATTTTGCCGATGTTGAAGTTGATGGGATGGTCAAGGTGCTCGAAATGACGGTGGCAGTGGTGTTCGCTGTTCCACTTGGCCTCGATGCCGCGCAACGCCTCGATCGCGGCATAGGCCGCGTCGATGGCGTTGAAGCCATTGGCCATCTCGCGCGTATGCGTCGGGTGGCCCTGCACGCGGACCTTGAACCACAGCACGCCGACGTTGGCGCGCACCAGCATGTTTTCTTCGGGCTCGGGAATGATCACGGCGTCAGCCTGGTAGCCGCGCAATAGCGCGGCCAGCGCGCCATTGCCCGTGCATTCCTCTTCGACGACCGACTGGAAATAGATCGGGGCGGGGGGCTCGTAGC
>NZ_JBHFII010000044.1:210649-272331 GCF_057334215.1 Achromobacter maghribensis
CCCCCCCCCCGCGCACCGCGTCGTAGGCATACAGATTGGCGGCCAGGCCCGCTTTCATGTCGGCTGCGCCTCGGCCGTACATCCAGCCGTCAATGATCGCCGGATCCCAGGGCGAACGGCTCCACATGTCGACGGGCCCGGTCGGCACCACGTCGATGTGCCCGTTCAGGATCAGCGAGCGGCCCGTTTGCGTGTCGGGGCGGTACGTGCCGACGACGTTGAAGGCGTTTTCATAAGAGACGGTCACGGGGCCGAAGCCGGGATGCGATTCGATGTCCTTGACATCGATCCGCCAGCGGTCCATCGCGAAACCGCGTTCGCGCATCGCTTCATACAGAAAATCCTGGGCCGTATGCTCCTGCTCGCGCAGGGACGGGAACCGGACCAGATCCTGGGTGAACGCAAGCTGCGCGTCAAACCGGGCGTCGACCGCCTGGAGGATGCGTCGGGTCTGCGCCTCGGTCAGCGCGGGCGGCGTGGTGGGTTGCGTCATGCGAATTCCTTCTGAGAGGGGGGTATCGGAGTCAGGCGGCCGACGTGGCGGGGTGCGGGGTGTCCAAGGCCAACCGCCGCTTATGGCCGGCCAGCGCCCAGAGCGAGACCAGCGTGATGGCGGACAGCGTTGAATAGAAAATGGCCAGGGGCAGCCATTGGCCGGGATAGTGGTAGGTCAGCCAGGTGCCGACCAGCGGCGTCATGCCGCCCGCCACCGCGCCGCAAAGCTGGTACGACAGCGAAATGCCCGAATAGCGCACGTGCGTGGCAAACGCCGAACTGATGTACCCCGCCATCGCCGAGTAGATTGCCGCCATGAAGACCAGCACGATGGAGATGCCGGCGACGATGCTGAAGGCCGTGCCCTGGCTGACGAGCATGAACATCGGATAAGGCGCCAGCACCGAGCACGCCGCGGCCGTGATCAGGACGCGGCCGGGCCCGACCACGTCTGCCAGCCAGGCCGCCAGCGGTTGGACCAGGAACTGGATAATCGCCACGACGAAGAGGCAATCCAGGATCAGCGCGCGGGACAGGCCCATCGTCTGCGTGGTGTACGACAGCATGAACGTATTCGTGAAGTAGATGCCGCCAATTGCAACCGTGCACACGCCCATGCACAGCAAGACGGTGCGCCACGCGGTGCGCAGCACTTCCTTTGCAGGAACCTCGGCCCGTTCCTGGCGTTCCAGCACCTGCGCGAAGTCGGGGGACTCGTTGACGCCAACCCGGATGAAGTAGCCCACCAGCAGCAGGACGGCGCTGATCAGGAAAGGCACGCGCCACCCCCAACTGACGAAGTCCGCTTCATCCAACGTGGTCAGCAGCCGGAACGCAAGCAGCGACAGGATCAGACCGGCCGGGCTGCCCAGCTGCGCGAACGACGCCGCGAAGGTGCGACGGCGCTGCGACGCGTGTTCGCCGGCCATCAGCACGGCGCCGCCCCATTCTCCGCCGACCGCCAGGCCTTGCGCCAACCGCAGCAGCAAAAGGAGGGCAGGGGCCCACAAGCCGGCGGTGGCGTAACTGGGCAGCAAGCCGATGCCGACCGTCGCGACGCCCATGATGATCAGGGTCGCCATCAGGGCGTTCTTGCGGCCAACCCGGTCGCCCAGGTGCCCGAAAATCACGCCGCCCAGCGGGCGGGCCAAAAAGCCGGCGGCGAAGGTGCCGAACGACGCCATGGTGCTGATGAACGGATCCGCGGTGGGAAAGAACACCTTGCCGAACACCAGCGCGGCGGCCGTCGCGTAAATGTAGAAGTCATACCATTCGATGGTGGTACCGACGAATGCGGCGGTTGCGGCCCGGACGGGCTGACGCGCCGTGGAAGGACTGGCGGGAGCGGCCATGGATTCCTCTTCGCTGAATATCATTGTTCGAAGGCGGGTTTATCGCTCCGGGCTGGACATAACGTCAATTTATGCTTTTTAATAATCGACTTAAGCCAGACTGATCTCGGGCGAATCCGCCCGCACTTGCCGCGTTCTTGCGCCCCATGGCGCCAAACATCGGCTAACCCGGCGCAAAGCCCATGACCGCTTCGATGCTTCCCGAAACCCGCACCGGCGATCGGCTCGACTGGAATCTGCTGCGTACTTTCCTGGTCATTGTTCAGGAACGCAGCATCAGCGGGGCCGCGACCAAACTGCACCTGACCCAGTCCGCGGTCAGCCAGGCACTCAAGCGCCTGGAAGACCAGCTGGGGCGGCGGTTGATCGAACGGCACAACATGGCATTCACGGTGACGAATGCCGGCGAAGAGGCATGCCGGGCGGCGCAAGCCATTTATGGCAACGTGTCGCAGTTGTTGACCGAGGTCTCGCAGACCGAAGTTGAAGCCGCAGGGCGGATCCATCTGCTGGTGGCCAGCCGCATCCATTCGGCGGTGTATGACGATTTCTGGGCGGACTTCCATCGCGCATTCCCGCGGATCGAGGTCCAGATGGACGTGATGCCCAGCAGCGAGATCGTCACCTTGATGCAGCAACGCGCCGCCACGGCGGGTATTGCGCTAAGCCGGCAGATTCCGAAGCGCCTGGAAAGCAAGGTGTTCCTGCAACAGCGGTACGCGCTGTTCTGCGGGCGCAACCATGCGCTGTTCGGCAAGCCGGACATTCGCATCGAGGACCTGCTGGGCGAGAATTTCGTCTCGTTCGCCAGTGACGCCTTGGGCGACAGCCTGTCTCCGCTGACCATCTTCCGCGACCAGCGTGGCTTTTCCGGCCGCATCGTGGCGTCGTCGACGCAGCATGATGAAGTCAAGCGCCTGCTGATCGCGGGGTTTGGAATCGGCTGCCTGCCTGAGCACAGCGTCCAGGCCGACCTGGCGCAAGGACGCCTGTGGCGCCTGCCGCCCGGGGAAGGGGTCTGCTCGGTCGAGCTTCACCTGCTTTGGCACCGCGACGCGCCGTCAACACCGGCGGAAGCCGCGTTCCTGAAGCACTTTCGGGACTATATCGACCGTTATTCCATGGCCGAGCGGCTGGCGTGCGCCAAGGATTCCGGCGCCTAGATGGCGGCTTGCTTCATCAGGGCCGACAGGGCGGCGGCGGATTCCTTGCGCTCGCTGTAGCGGTCCACGAGGTACGGCGCGGCATCCCGGGTCAGCAACGTGAACTTCATCAGTTCTTCAATGACATCGACGACCCGGTCGTAGTAAGGAGAGGGCTTCATGCGGCCCGCATCGTCGAATTCCTGATAGGCCTTGGCTACCGACGACTGGTTCGGGATGGTCAGCATCCGCATCCAGCGGCCCAACACCCGCATCTGGTTCACCGCATTGAACGATTGCGATCCGCCCGATACCTGCATCACGGCCAGCGTCTTCCCTTGCGTCGGGCGCACGGCGCCTACCGACAGCGGTATCCAATCTATCTGCGTCTTCATCAAGCCGGTCATCGCGCCGTGGCGTTCGGGGGAGCTCCAGACCATGCCTTCGGCCCATTGGGCCAGCGCGCGCAGTTCTTGGACTTTGGGATGATCGTCGCTGGCGTCGTCGACCAGCGGCAGCCCGGACGGGTTGAACATGCGGGTCTCGGCGCCCAGGGCTTGCAGCAGCCGCGCGGATTCCTCGGCCACCAGGCGGCTGTACGACCGTTCGCGCAATGATCCGTACAACAGAAGGAAGCGGGGGGCATGGGTCGCGCGGCGCGGCGGGAACAATGCCTCCAGGTTTGGCAGTTCGAACCGAAGCGGATCGACGTTAGGCAGACTCATTTTTTCTCCGGATTGAAATTCAATATGCCGACGGCTGCGCACGCAGCAACATCAGCGCGCCGCAGGCGGCCAGGCCAATCGCGCCAGAGAGCCACAAGGCATCGGCGCCCCAGGCGTCCAGCGCCAGCCCGAACAGCAGCGGAGCCAGCGCCTGCGCGACGCGCGCGGGCATCATCAGCCAGCCCTGGCGCGCGCCATATCCCTCGGCCCCGAAAAGCGCCAGCGGCAAGGTGCCTTTGGCGATCGTCAGGATGCCGTTGCCGCCGCCATGCAGGACCGCAAACAGCGGGGCCGCCACTGGCCCCACCAGCAGCAACACCGCCACGCCGACGGGGTGCGCCAATGCGGCAAGCCGTGCCGATAGCAAAGGATGAACCTGGCGCAGCAATCCGAATTCAAACAAGCGACCGGCGACTTGCGCGGGGCCGATGAGCGCCCCCACGGCAACGGCCGCCACGAGCGTGGCGCCCGCGGATTCGAGCATCCGCGGTAAATGGGTGGCCATGGCGGTGCTGATGAACCATGTCGCCGCGAAAACGAAAGCGAGGAGGGCGGTCGTGATTCTGGGACGCTCGGGCACCGCTGCGGGAGGGAGGGACGCCGCCGCCGGCTCCTCAACCATCGGCTTTTCGTTTTTTGTCGCGGTACGCAGGCCGTGCAATGTCGGCAGCCATGCATTCAACGGCAGGCCGATCAGCAGATGCAAGCCAGCCCAGCCGAAACACGCATTGCGCCAGCCAAACCGCGTTTCCATCCAGGCCGACAACGGCCATCCCACGGTGCTGGCGAAACCGGCGATCAGGGTGATCCCCGTGATGGCGCCGCGGGCGCGGTATCCATACAAGCGGACCAGGCTGGAGAAGGCGGCCTCGTAAAGGCCGGCGCCCATCGCCACGCCAATGACCACCCAGGCCATCACCATCGTCCATAGGCCTTGCGCCAAGCCCAGCATGACGAGCCCAAGCGCGAATACCAGGCTTGTGCCGACCAGCACGACGCGGCCGCCACGACGGTCGATCGCTTGCCCGGCCCACGGACCGACTAGCGCCGAGGCCACCATTGCGCCGGAAAAGGCTGCATAGACGGTGGCGGTCGGAACCCCCAGTTCGTCCGCCATGGGGGCTGCCAGCATGGCGGGCAGATAGTAGGAAGAAGCCCAGGCCACCGTTTGGGCCGTGCCCAGCGTACTGACAACCCGCAGCGGGGCGGTGCTCACTGGCTGCCTCGGCGGGCGCCTTTGTCGTACCAGCCCTTGGACCGGTTCACGACGCGCACGACCAGCAGCATCACCGGAACCTCGATAAGCACCCCGACGACCGTCGCCAACGCAGCCCCCGATTGAAATCCGAACAGGCTGATCGCGGCCGCGACGGAAAGCTCGAAGAAGTTGGACGCCCCGATCAATGCCGAGGGACACGCAATGTCGTGTTTTTCTCCGACACAACGATTCAGCCAGTACGCCAGGCCAGAGTTGAAGATCACCTGGATCAAAATTGGCACGGCCAGCATGGCGATCACCAGCGGCTGGCCAATGATGGCTTCGCCTTGAAATGCGAACAGCAGCACCAGCGTCAGCAGCAGTGCCGCCATGGAGTACGGCCCGATCCGCGCCAATGCCGCTTCAAAGGCCGCCTGTCCGCGACGCATCAGCACGCGGCGCCAGAGCTGGGCAAGTATTACTGGAATCACGATGTACAGCCCGACCGACACAAGCAGCGTATCCCAGGGTACCGTGATGGCCGACAAACCCAGTAGCAGGCCGACGATCGGGGCGAACGCAAACACCATGATCGTGTCGTTCAGCGCCACTTGCGACAGCGTGAAGACGGGATCGCCGCCAGTCAGCCGGCTCCAGACGAACACCATCGCCGTGCAAGGGGCCGCGGCCAGAAGAATCAGGCCCGCGATATAGCTATCCAGCTGAGCGGCCGGCAACCAGGGCGAGAACACGTGGCGAATGAACAGCCAGCCCAGGAACGCCATCGAAAAGGGTTTGACCGCCCAGTTGATGAATAGCGTGACGCCGATGCCGCGCCAATGCCGCCTGATCTGACCCATGGCCGCGAAGTCGACCTTCAGCAACATCGGAATGATCATTACCCAGATCAGCAGGCCGACCGGAAGGTTGACCTGCGCGACTTCCAGATGCCCGATGGCCTGAAACAGCGCAGGCATGTACTGGCCGAGGGCCACGCCAAGCACGATGCAAAGAAACACCCAAAGCGTCAGGTAGCGTTCAAAAACGCTCATCCCGCCGCGTTCCTGCCGGCGGGACGCGGCCTGTGTCCGGAACGACATGGGGAATTACTCCTGCGTCTTGCCGATGCCACGCAGCTCGGCCTGAAGCGACATCGCGTCCAGACGTTCAAGAGGCAAAGAAAGGAAGAGTTCGATGCGCCGCTTGAGGGTCCGCGCCGCGTCATGGAACGCCTTGACGCGTGATTCCTCAGTCCCTTCGTGGGCTGCGGGGTCCGGGACGCCCCAATGCGCCGTCATGGGATGGCCCGGCCATAGCGGACAGGCTTCGCCCGCGGCGTTGTCGCAGACCGTAATGATGAAATCCATTTTGGGTGCACCTGCCACCGCGAATTCGTCCCAGCTTTTGCTGCGATAACCCTCGGAAGGCAACGAATAGACGCTAAGCGTGGCAAGCGCCAGCGGATGGACCTCGCCCTTGGGCGTGCTGCCCGCGGAATAGGCCTGGAAGCGGCCTCCGCCCAGTCCGTTGAGCAGGCCTTCAGCCAATATCGAGCGGGCGGAGTTGCCAGTGCAAAGGAATAGCACGTTGAAAGGCAGTTGTGGCATGGGTGTCGTCCTGGGTTTCAGCAAGTCGTGCAAGCGCTGGAATCGGACACCTCGCAAGAGGCGCCCTGGCAGCAATATTCCGTCAGATAGCCGAGCAACCCGTTCATCTGTGAGAAGTCGGCGCGATAGATCAGGTTCCGTCCTTGTTGTTCGACACTGACCAGCCCGGCGTGCGCCAGCTCCTTCAAATGGAAGGACAACGTGTTGCGGGCAACGCCAAGCTGCTCCGCCAACGTGCTGGGCGTCAGCCCAGGCAGGCCCGCCACGACGAGTGCACGGAAAGTCCGCAGGCGCTGAGGATGGGCAAGGGCGCCAAGCGCCGAGATGACTCGATCTTCATTCATAGTTCGATCATACAACGATTGTTGAATTAATTTCCATAAATTTACGCACCCTTCAAGTCGAGATGCACGAACGCGTCGCCCCCCCTATGCGTGCAACGCCTGGATTCCAAACCAGCCATTCAGCGCCACGTACACCCCCACCGCGATGATCAACACGCTAGAAAAGTACGGCGCGCGATGGGCGACGGTCGAAAACCAGCTGTACCGCTTTGTCGCATGGCGGACGCTCAACGCCGCAATGGCGCCGACCGTGACGAGCGTGATGGCCAAACCGATGGAAAAACACAGCACCAAGACCGCGCCCAAGGTGAATTCCTTGAGTTGCAGGCACAGCAGCAACACGGTGATTGCGGCAGGGCAGGGAATGAGTCCGCCCGTCAGTCCAAACAGCGCGATCTGCCAGTTAGTGACGTTCTTGTCCGCAAAGCGACGCCGAATGTCGTTCGCGTGCGCCAATTGGTGAGCGTCTTGATCGCCTTCTCCTGACACGTCCAATCCGCGAAGCTCCTCGTGGATGTGCTCGTGCTGATGGGCATCGTGTTCCACGAACGCAACGTCATCGCGATGCGCATGATGTCCATGGCCATGAGTATGCAGCCCATGCGAATGACCATGATCATGGTCATGGTGGTGCGCGTCATTCGCGTGCTGTTCGCGCCAGGTGCGCCAGAACATCCAGGCGGCAATCAGCACGATGATCAATCCCGATGCCAACTGGAAGTAGGGCTCGAACCCTTCGGCGTCCACGCCTTGCCACAAGTACATCCCACCAAGCCCGATTCCCCACACGATCAAGGTGTGCGAGATCGTTGCGGTGATTCCAAGCAGCACGGCTTGGCCAACGGTTCCTCGAATCGCGACGATGAACGCGGCCATCATCGTCTTGGAATGCCCGGGCTCAAGGCCGTGCAACGCGCCAAGAAGTATGGCGCTTGGAATGAACAGCCACGCGTGCGCGGCTCCTTGCGCCAGGAGATCGGAAAAGGAAAGCATGGGTATTCCTGCTAGAGGTACTTCGTGATTGCTTTGAACTCGTCGATGGTGCGTCGACGGGCATCGTCAAGTTCGCCCACCGCGTCTTCCAGGCAATGGTCAATGTGATCCTGAATGAGGATCTTCTTGGCCTGGGATATCGCCTTTTCGACCGCATGCAGCTGCTGCGCAAGATCCAGGCAGGAACGATGCTCTTCCATCATCTGAAGGATGCTCCGCAGGTGGCCTTCAGCGCGCTTCAGGCGCTTGGCAACGGCGTCATGGTGGTGGTGCGGGTCGGGTGTCGTCATGCGCGGATAATATCCCCCCCGGGGGGATAAAGCCGGGAAAACCTTGGGGCCGACCGGGATTTCCTACCCACTTGGCATTAAGAAGTCGGCGATAGATATAACTACGCGTTTGTAGCGGCCGGGTCATTAAAAGCGTACCGTGCGAGCCGAGGAGGAGGGCGGGAAATGAACACTCGAATGCAGGAAGGCGTAGACCCGCCCCGGGATCCGGGCCAAGCTACGGTGGAAGCGCCACAGCCTGTGAGCTTTCGTCAGGCGCTCTGGTTCTGGCTGAAACTGGGATTCATCAGCTTTGGCGGCCCGGCCGGGCAAATCGCCATCATGCACACCGAACTCGTAGAAGGGCGGCGCTGGATCAGTGAGCGCCGGTTCCTGCATGCGCTGAACTACTGCATGCTTCTTCCCGGTCCGGAAGCTCAGCAATTGGCGACCTATATCGGGTGGCTATTTCATCGGACATGGGGCGCGGTAGTGGCAGGGGGGCTCTTTGTACTTCCCTCGCTATGCATCCTGATTGGCTTGTCATGGGTGTACATCGCTTGGGGCGACGTCCCCGCCATTGCCGGTCTGTTCTACGGGATCAAGCCTGCCGTCACTGCCATCGTCCTGCACGCGGCGCATCGAATCGGCTCGCGCGCGCTGAAGAATGCGGTTCTTTGGAGCATCGCGGCGGCGGCTTTCGCCGCAATCTTCGCCTTGAACGTGCCGTTCCCGCTTATCGTCGCCATCGCGGCGTTGGTCGGCTTTGTTGGCGGCAAGTATTGGCCGGAACACTTCCGGACGGGCGTGCGCCACGGCTCCGGCGCTCAAGGCTTCGGTCCGGCATTGATTGACGACGATACGCCGACGCCAGACCACGCCAGATTTCGATGGCCGCGATTCGTGGCCATATTGGGAATAGGGGGCTTGCTCTGGGCCGTGCCCATGGCGTTGTTAACGACCCTGTACGGCTGGCAGGGTGCGTACACGCAGATGGGATGGTTTTTCACCAAAGCCGCCTTGCTGACTTTCGGCGGCGCCTACGCGGTGCTGCCGTACATCTATCAGGGCGCAGTGGACACCTATGCATGGCTTACGCCCATCCAGATGATCGACGGCTTGGCGCTGGGCGAGACCACACCGGGACCGCTCATCATGGTGGTCGCATTCGTTGGCTTCCTTGGCGGGTACGCCAAAGCGCTTTGGGGCCCGGAATCCCTGTTTTTGGCCGGCGCACTGGGGGCAACGATCGTCACGTGGTTCACCTTTTTGCCGTCGTTCCTGTTCATTCTGGCCGGAGGCCCGCTGGTCGAGGCAACAAAGGAAGACCTGAAATTCACCGCGCCACTCACGGCAATCACCGCAGCGGTGGTTGGCGTCATCCTCAATCTGGCGGTGTTCTTTGGCTACCACGTCCTGTGGCCGGATGGCCTGGGGGGCAAGTTCGACTTTGGCTCGGCGGCGATCGCGCTGGGCGCCGCCGTCGCGCTGTTCAAATTCAAACGCGGAGTTATCGAAGTCATCGCTGCGTGCGCCGTCATTGGCCTGGTCGTGAAGCTTGCCTTGTAGAGCTCGGAGATGAGACACACCCAACTTCCCGAAGCGAATGCGGAGTCGGAAATGATGTAATGTTGGTGCAGAACGTGACAGAATGTCAGGAACGCGCCGCCCGGCTGTACCGGTGAACCCCGTATTGATCAGGCCCCGAAATGCCCGTTACCGGTGATCCGTACCTAATCCAATCCCCTTGCAATGGGGCGGGCGGCGCGCACGGCGAAGCCGACGTCTCCCTGAGGCGGGTCGCGCGCCTAGCCAGACGCTTGTTTGGGGTGGACATGGTGATCCTTGCGGGCGCCAATGCAGCGGGCGCATGGCAGGCAGTGGACGGCACCCCGCCCGCGGAGTCCCAGCCCTGGTCCGTCGACTGTTCCATGCGCGCCGCCAATGGACATCTACTTGGCAGCTTGCGGCTGCTGCACGGACAGCGGCGCGATTTTACCGATGAAGACAGCCTGGCCTTGACGGACCTGGCCGGCCTCGCGGCTGCGGCCATCGAACAGCGCCACGCGCTGTGTGGCGAGCATGCCGACGAAGACACCTGGCGTGACGAAGCCCAAAAGCTGTCGCTGGCGATCGCGGGTAGTGGCACGGGCGTCTGGGACCGTAACGTGGTGACCGGCGAGATCACCTATTCGCCCGGCTGGAAGGCCTTGCTAGGCTATTGCGAATCCGAACTCTCCACGCGTATCGAAGACGCCTACGCGCGCCTGCATCCGGACGACCGTGATTATGTGCGCGCCACCATGCAGGACCATTTCGACGGCAAGACCGAAAGCTATGAAGTCGAGCACCGCATCCGTTGCAAGGATGGCAGCTACAAGTGGATCTGCAGCCGCGGCAAGGTGATTAGCCGGGACGACGCGGGGAGGGCGCTGCGGATGATGGGCACGACTACCGACATCAGCGCGGTGCGCGCCATGTCGGAGCGGCTCAAACGCACGGCGGACCTGGTCGTCAACCTTACCGACGCGGTACCGGGCCTGGTTTTCCAGTGCCGGCCAGTGCCCGAGGGCGGCTCGTGGTTCTCGTATGTCAGTGCTGGCATCTGGGACATGTTCGAACTGACCGCGGACGATGTGCGCGCCAGCACCACCGCGATCGAACAGCGCATTCATCCAGAGGACCTGCCTGCTTATCGTACGTCGCTGCAGCAAGCAGCCGCCGCGCTGACGCCGTGGCACCTGGAGTTCCGCGTCTGCCTGCCGTTGCAGGGCGTGCGGTGGCGGCAGGGCGCCGCCAGCCCGCGCCGCGACGCCGACAATGGCGTGGTGTGGCATGGGTTCGTCACCGACATTACCGACCGCAAGCGCGCTGAATTCGAATTGCGCGAGCTCGCCGCCACAGACGCGCTGACCACCTTGCCCAACCGCCGCCATTTCATGTCGCGCATCGCTGCGGAGCTTACGCGGATCAAGGGTCTCGGCGGTCTGGGGTCGGCGGTGCTGATGTGCGACCTGGACCACTTCAAGCACATCAACGACACCTGGGGTCACGCCATCGGCGACGGCGTGCTGCAGCATTTTGCGAACATGCTGCGCGCCCAACTGCGCGAAATCGACCTGGTCGGACGCATTGGCGGCGAGGAGTTCGCCGTGGTATTGCCCGATACCGACATCGAAAACGCGCACCTGTTCGCCCGAAACGTGCAGCGCCAGATCGCCGACACCCCGTATTTGTTCGGCGGGCGGCACATCCCGCTGACGGTCAGCATCGGAATTTCCACGCTACATACGAAGGATGAAGACGCGGAGCTGGCGCTCAGCCGCAGCGACCGCGCGCTTTATTACGCCAAGCAGCGGGGACGCAATCGGATCGAATCCGTGTTTTTCCGATAGAACAACGTCGCACCAAGTTCAAGAGCGTGGATTCAACAGGCCCAAATGATCGTTATATGGATGGTTGAAGGTGCTCGCGAGGGCTGTAGCTATATTTTGTACTTTACATAATACACATTATGCGTATTTTAGGCATGGCGGATCAATTCCAGCAATTACCCCGTCGCAGTTCATCGCGCGGTAGCTCAATATGTCTCTTAAGATCCCCGACTTGATTCCCTGCCCTTGGCTACCGGTTCCGGAGAAATCCGAGGCTTAAGCACGCTTGCCCCAAGCGGCTACAGCAGGCCGCAGATCAACGCTACGTGCGCCTGACGCCGCGCCACCAAGTCCAGGCGTTCGTCGGGATCCATCAAAATCGCCATGACGATGGCGTGGACCACTGGCGAGAGCAGCAATTCGGGATGCCTGGCCGCCACACCATCGCCGCACAGACCCCGCTCGCGCGCCAGCGCCAACAGCTGAGCGATATCGGCCTGGTGAGCGTCCACGGTTTCTTGCCGCCAGCGCCGCGCCAGATGTGGCACGCGCGCGCTTTCGGCCAGCAGCAAGCGCATGGTGGCGATCATGGCCGGGTTGGCCAAGCTGGCATACAAGTGATTTACCAGGCGTTCGGCCAACTGGCGCGGAGTGGCCGAGCCGTCGACCATGGCATGCGGATCCAGCCGTGGCGGACACAGGTGCCGTTCTAGCAATGCCTGGAAGACCTCTTCCTTGCTGCAAAAGTGCGTGTAAAGCCCGCCCTTGGAAAGCCCGGCGCGTAGCGCGATATCGTCCATGCGAGCGCCAGCGTAGCCGGCGGCGGAGAATTCCTGCAGCGCGGCGTCGAGTATCTGGCCGACGCGCACCGTCGGAGGGAGACGCTGGCGTTGCGTATTCATCCACTACTCCTTGCCAACAGGCGCGAGGCCTCAGGGCCGGCCAACGGTTTCATTAAAAACCGACCAGTCAGTCACTACCTTGATGTGGGTCAAAGAATGACCGCCGGCAGCCGGGCAAAATCAATTCGGGATGTTTGAAAGCCGGATTGATCAGGCGCTGGAGCCACAAGCCCGCCGTCGCGACGATCCCGTCCCATGCGCGCGGCAATGGTGCCGCAGGCGCACCACGGAGCCATCATGGCGGACACGGTCAAACCAGCTAGCCACGACGTTGCGAAACCCGTGGGGCGGTTCGCCGACGACGCGTGGCGTGCATGGCCCTACGCGTTGTGGCAGCAAGGTTTCATGCAGGCGCAGCGCGGCTGGGACGCCTATGCCCAGGCAATGCCCCTGGCCAACGATCACCTGCGCAACGTGGCCGCCTTTGCGGCCCGACAGTGGCTTGAACCGCTGGCGCCCGACAACAATCCGTTCACCAACCCCGTTGTGCTGCACCGAACCTTGCAGGACGGCGGCGCCAACCTGGCGCGCGGTGCGCAGGCGGCCTGGGAAGACGCGTTGCGCCTGTGGGGCGGCCTGCCGCCGGTCGGGGCCGAGCATTTCGGGCCGGGCCATGAGGTCGCGGTGACGCCCGGCGATGTGGTGCTGCGCAACCCGTTGGCCGAATTGATCCAATACCGCCCCACCACCGCGCAAGTACGGCCCGAGCCGATCTTCATCGTGCCCGCCTGGATCATGAAGTACTACATCTTGGATCTGTCGCCGCACAACTCCCTGATCCGCTATCTGGTGGACCAGGGCTACACGGTGTTCTGCGTGTCGTGGAAGAACCCGACGGCAGTCCACCGCGACCTGGGGCTGGATGATTACCTGCGGTTGGGCGTTCGGGAGCCGTTGGCAGCAATCAACGCCGTCGTGCCAGGCGCCGCGATACATGCGACGGGTTATTGCCTGGGCGGCACGCTGCTGGCCATGGCCGCCGCCGCCATGGCACGTGATGGCGACACGCGTCTGGCCAGCTTGAGCCTGCTGGCGGCGCAGACCGATTTCAGCGAGCCCGGCGAACTGGGCCTGTTCATTGATGAATTCCAGGTGTCGATGATGGAGGCCCAGATGCAGGCGCTGGGCTACTTTCCGGCGCAGCAACTCAGCGGCGCTTTTCAACTGCTGCGTTCGCAACAACTGGTGTGGGCCCGCATGACCTCCGAGTACCTGTTGGGCCAGCGCCAGCCAATGACCGACCTGCAGGCCTGGAATGCCGACGCCACCCGCCTGCCGGCGCGCATGCATGGCGAGTATCTGCGCCGCTTGTACCTGGATAACGATATGGCCGCCGGCCGCTACCGCGTGGACGGCCGTCCGATACGGCTGCAAGACCTGCGCCTGCCGACGTTCTGCGTCGGCACCGAAACCGACCACGTGGCGCCCTGGCGCTCGGTCTACAAGCTGCATGAATTGTCGCCGGCGCCGCTGACCTTTGTGCTGACCAGTGGTGGCCACAATGCCGGCATCGTCAGTGAACCCGACCATCCGCGGCGGCGCTTTCGCAGCCTGCAGCGGCTGAGCGGCAAGCCGGCCCTGCCGCCAAACCAATGGCTCGATACGGCCACCCCGCACGAAGGCTCCTGGTGGCCGCACTGGCGCGGCTGGCTGGACGCGCTGTCAGGCCGCGCCGTCAAGCCACCGAAACAAGGCGCGCAGCGCCACGGTTACCCCCTGCTGGGCGTTGCACCCGGCTCCTATGTAATGGAGAAATGACGCATGACTCGCCGCCTGGTTCCAGCACGGACCGCAGCCCGCTTGGCGCCGGCCGCTCTGGCCGTGCTGCTGGTGCAGGGTTGCGTGTCGATGGCCCCGCCCTACGAGCGCCCCGCCCTGCCCGTGGCCGCCACCTATTCCGCTCCGGCTGAAGCCGGGATGAATGCCGCCCAGATCGGCTGGCGCGACTATTTTTCCGACCCGGTGTTGCAAGGCCTGATCACCGATGCGCTGGCGAACAACCGCGATCTGCGCCTGGCCCTGTTGCGGGTGGAAGAAGCGCGGGCGCTATACGGCATTCAGCGCGCGGACCAGTTCCCTACCCTTGGCGTACAGGCCGAAGGCACCCGTTCCCGCACCCCGGGTGACCTGAACCTGACCGGCAGGCCCGTAGTGGCCAGCCAATACGAGGCAGGTGTCGGCATGGCGACCTGGGAACTGGACTTCTGGGGCCGTGTCCGCAGCCTGAAAGACGCCGCGCTGGAGAACTACCTGGCCTCCGACGCCGCCGCGCGGGCCGCTACGCTGAGTCTGGTCGCGCAGGTTGCAGACAGCTTCCTGTCGCTGCGCGAACTGGACGAGCGTCTGACATTGACCCGCGAAACGATCGCCTCGCGCGGGGAATCGCTGCGCATCTTCCGCCGCCGCTACGAGGTCGGCTCGATCTCGAAGCTGGACCTGACCCAGGTGGAAGCGATGTGGCAGCAAGCGCGCGCGCTGGGCACCGACCTGGAACAGGCCCGCGCCACCCAGGCGCACGCGCTGGAATTGCTGGTGGGCAAACCGCTGGAGCTGCCCTTGCCTCAAGGCGGGCTGGAAGATGCCTCCGTGATGCGCGACCTGCCGGCCGGACTGCCGTCGGACCTGCTGACCCAACGTCCCGACATCGTGGCCGCCGAACATCAGTTGCAGGCGGCCAACGCCAACATCGGCGCGGCGCGCGCGGCATTTTTCCCGCGTATCACGCTGACGGGCGCCTTTGGCACCGCCAGCGCTGAACTGGACGGCCTGTTCGGTGGCAGCAGCCGGGCCTGGAACTTCGCACCCAGCCTGGACCTGCCCATCTTTGACGGCGGGCGCCGCAGCGCCAATCTGGATCTGGCCGAAGCGCGCCGTGACCAAGCAGTGGCCAGTTATGAGCAAAGTATCCAGAGCGCATTCAAGGACGTGTCCGATGCGCTCTCCGCCCGCCGCTGGCTGGCCGAACAGGTGGAGGTGCTGCGCGCCACTGTTGACGCACAAAGCGAACGGGCACGTCTGGCCAAGTTGCGCTATGACCACGGCGCCTCGCCCTACCTTGAGGTACTGGACGCGCAACGCGACCTGCTGGCGGCCCAGCAGACGCTGGTGCAGACGCGCCGCGCCCTGCTGTCCGCCCGCGTCGGCCTGTATGCCGCGCTGGGTGGCGGCACGCAGGCGCCCTCCTCGCCCGCGCCACTAACCGCCCCGGACGCCACGGCGGCGTCCGTTCCGCGCCGTTAAACACAGGATCCCAACCATGAAGCTGCCTCATCGAAAACTGATCCCCATCCTCGCCGTCCTGGCCGTGGCCGCCGTTGGCTACGCCGGCTGGCGCATGTTGTCCGACACGGGCCCAGGGGCGGGTTTCATCAGCGGCAACGGCCGCATCGAGGCGACGGAGATCGACGTCGCCACCAAGCTTGCCGGCCGCGTGCAGGACGTGTTGGTGGCCGAAGGAGACTTCGTCGCCGCAGGCCAACCGCTGGCCCGCATGCAGATCGACACGCTGAACGCCCAGCGCGAAGAAGCCCGGGCCCAGCACCAGCAGGCGATTAACAGCGCCGCTAGCGCCAGCGCGCAGATCGCGCAGCGCGAGAGCGACAAGGTGGCGGCCGAAGCCGTGGTGTTGCAGCGCGAAAGCGAACTGGACGCCGCCCGCCGCCGGCTGGCGCGATCGGAAACGCTGTCCAAGGAAGGCGCCTCGTCGATCCAGGAACTGGACGACGACCGCGCCCGGGTGCGTAGCGCCCAAGCGGCGGTACATGCCTCGCGCGCCCAGGTGAAAGCGGCCCAGGCGGCCATCGACGCCGCGCGTGCCGCCCAGGTGGGCGCGCAGTCCGCGGTGAACGCGGCGCTGGCCACGATCGCCCGCATCGACGCCGACATTACCGACAGCGAACTGCGCGCGCCGCGCGGCGGCCGCGTGCAGTACCGCGTGGCCCAGGCGGGCGAAGTGCTGGGCGCCGGCGGCAAGGTGCTGAACATGGTGGACCTGGCCGACGTCTACATGACCTTTTTCCTGCCCGAGCAGGCGGCCGGCCGGGTGGCACTGGGCCAGGACGTGCACATCATCCTGGACGCTGCGCCGCAGTACGTGATCCCGGCCAAGGTGTCGTTCGTGGCCAGCACGGCCCAATTCACGCCCAAGACCGTGGAAACCGCCACCGAACGCCAGAAACTCATGTTCCGCGTCAAGGCGCAGATCGCCCCGACGCTGCTGCGACAGCATCTGCAGCAAGTCAAGACCGGCCTGCCGGGCGTAGCCTGGCTGAAGCTGGACAGCCAGGCCGCGTGGCCCGCCAATCTTGAAGTCAAGGTGCCGTAATGGCGTCGACCGTGACAGCCGCGTACCTCGCCCCGGTGGTCAAGCTGTCGGGGGTTACGCTGCGCTATGGCGACACGGTGGCGCTGGACGGGATCACGCTGGACATCCCGGCTGGCCGTATGGTGGGCCTGATCGGCCCGGACGGCGTGGGAAAGTCGAGCCTGCTGGCGCTGGTCGCCGGCTCGCGCGCGGTACAGGCCGGCACGGTCGACGTGCTGGGCGGGGACATGGCCCGCAAGCGCCATCGCGACGACGTTTGCCCGCGCATCGCCTACATGCCCCAGGGACTGGGCAAGAACCTGTACCCCACCCTGTCGGTGGAGGAGAACCTGCAGTTCTTCGGCCGCCTGTTCGGCCACGGCGAGGCCGAGCGCCGCCGCCGCATCGACAATCTGACGCGCAGCACCGGCATGGCCTCGTTCCTGTCGCGACCGGCGGGCAAGCTGTCGGGCGGCATGAAACAGAAGCTGGGCCTGTGCTGCGCACTGATCCACGATCCCGACCTGTTGATCCTGGACGAACCCACAACCGGCGTCGATCCGCTGGCGCGCGCGCAGTTCTGGGACCTGATCAACGAGATACGCGGCGAACGCAGCGGCATGAGCGTCATCGTCGCCACCGCCTATATGGACGAGGCCCAGCGCTTTGACTGGCTGATCGCCATGGACGAAGGCCGCGTACTGGCCACCGGCACGCCCGACGCGCTGCGGCAGCGTACGGGCGCCGACACGCTGGAAGCTGCTTTCATTGCGCTCCTGCCGCCGGAAAAGCGGCGTGGCCACAAGCCGGTCGAGATCACCCCGCTGGCGCTGGACGACAACGCCCCTATCGCCATCGAGGCGCGCGACCTGACCATGCGCTTTGGCGATTTCGTCGCGGTCGACCATGTCAATTTCCGCATCCGTCGCGGCGAAATTTTCGGCTTCCTGGGCTCGAACGGCTGCGGCAAGTCCACCACCATGAAGATGCTGACCGGCTTGCTGCCGGCCAGCGAAGGCAAGGCCTGGCTGTTCGGCACCGAAGTCGATTCCAGGAACATCGACACCCGGCGCCGGGTGGGCTATATGTCGCAGGCATTTTCGCTATATGGCGAACTGACCGTGCGGCAGAACCTGGTGCTGCACGCGCGCCTGTTCCACGTGCCTGAAGACAAGATTGCGGCCCGCGTCGACGAAATGGTGGCGCGCTTTGACCTGGCCGACGCGCTGGACGAATTACCCGAGAAACTGCCGATGGGCGTGCGCCAGCGCCTGTCGCTGGCCGTGGCCATGGTGCACAAGCCCGAACTGCTGATCCTGGACGAGCCCACCTCGGGCGTGGACCCGGTGGCTCGCGACAATTTCTGGCGCCTCCTCATCTCGCTGGCGCGGCAGGACCAGGTCACGATATTCATCTCCACCCACTTCATGAACGAGGCGCAGCGCTGCGACCGGATGTCGCTGATGCACGCGGGCAAGGTGCTGGTCAGCGCCTCGCCCGACGAAATCGTGCGCCAGCGTGGGGCGGCCACACTGGAGGAGGCGTTCATCGCCTACTTGATCGACGCTGGCGCGGGCACCCAACCGGGCCAGGCGCCGGCCGAAGCCCCGCCCGCCAACGCGGTCGAACAGGCCGCGGCGCCGGAGCATCGCGGCTTCAACCTTCAGCGCATGTTCAGCTACATGTGGCGCGAATCCCTGGAACTGCGCCGCGACCCGGTGCGTGCAACGCTGGCGCTCGCCGGATCGCTGCTGCTGATGTTCGTGATCGGCTTCGGCATCAGCCTGGATGTGGAGGATTTGCGCTACGCGGTGATGGACCGCGACCAGACCACGCTAAGCCAGAACTACAGCCTGAACCTGGCCGGATCGCGTTACTTTATCGAACAGCCGCCCATCAGGGACTATCAGGACATGGATGCGCGCATGCGCAGCGGCGAACTGTCTCTGGCCATCGAGATTCCTCAGGGCTTCGCGCGCGATGCCGAGCGCGGCCGCAACGCGCAGATTGGCGTCTGGATCGACGGCGCCATGCCGCAACGTGCCGAGACCATCCGCGGCTACGTGCAAGGCATGCACCAGGGCTGGCTGCAGCAGCAGGCCCGCGAGCGGCTGGGCAATACCGCCACGCAGCAGATCAGCATCGAAACACGCTTCCGCTACAACCCCGACGTACGCAGCCTGCCCGCGATGGTGCCTGCCGTGATTCCCCTCTTGCTGCTGATGATGCCAGCCATGCTGACGGCGCTGGCGGTGGTGCGTGAAAAGGAACTGGGCTCGATCATCAACCTCTACGTCACCCCGGTCACGCGGCTGGAATTCCTGCTGGGCAAGCAAGGGCCGTATGTGGCGCTGGCGATGCTGAACTTCCTGCTGATGACGCTGTTGGCGGTTACGGTGTTCGGCGTGCCCATCACGGGCAGCTTTGCCACGCTGCTGGCCGCGGCCCTGATCTACAACGTCGTCGCCACCGCCATCGGCTTGCTGGCATCGACCTTCACGCGCAGCCAGATTGCCGCACTGTTCTTCACCATGATCGGCACACTGGTGCCGGCGGTGCAGTTCGCCGGGCTGCTCAACCCGGTGTCATCGCTGGAAGGCGGCGGCCGGTTGATCGGGCAGGTCTACCCTGCCACCCATATGCTGACCATCAGCCGCGGGGTATTCAGCAAGGCGCTGGACTTCGCCAGCTTGCAAAGTTCGTTTTGGCCGCTGCTGGCAGCGATACCCGTCATCCTAGGCGCGTCGGTGCTCCTTTTGAAAAAGCAGGAGACCTGATCATGTTGCGACATGCGGCCAATATCTTCCGACTGGGCGTCAAAGAACTCTGGAGCCTGGCGCGCGACCCTATGATGCTGGTGCTGATCTTCGTGTCGTTCACGTTGATGATCTACACCGCCGCCACCGCCGTGCCCGAATCACTGCACAACGCGGCCATCGCGGTGGTCGACGAAGACGTCTCGCCCTTGTCCGCGCGCATCGCGTCTGCCTTCTACCCGCCGCATTTCACTCGTCCGGCGATGGTCACGGCGGCCGAGGCCGATGCCGGCATGGACGCCGGGCGCTACACCTTCGCCGTCGACATCCCGCCGAACTTCCAGCGTGACGTGCTGGCCGGAAAGCCCGCACAGATCCAGCTCAACGTGGACGCTACCCGAATGAGCCAAGCGTTCACGGGCAGCAACTACATCCAGCAGATCGTCAGCGACGAGATCAACGAATTCGTGCGGCGCTACCGCAAGCCGACCGAGCTGCCGGTGGACCTGGCGGTGCGCATGCGATTCAACCCGAACCTGACTCAGGCCTGGTTCGGCAGCCTGATGGAAATCATCAACAACGTCACCATGCTGTCCATCATCCTCACCGGCGCAGCCCTGATCCGCGAGCGCGAGCACGGCACCATCGAGCACTTGCTGGTCATGCCCGTCACACCGACCGAGATCATGGTGGCGAAGGTCTGGTCCATGGGGCTGGTGGTTCTGGTTTCCGCCGGCTTATCGCTGACGTTCATCGTCCGTGGCCTGCTGCAAGTGCCCGTCGAGGGATCGGTGGCGCTATTTCTGGTCGGCGTGGCATTGCACCTGTTCGCCACCACCTCCATGGGTATCTTCATGGCCACGTTGGCACGCAGCATGCCGCAGTTCGGCATGCTGCTGGTGTTGGTGCTGCTGCCACTGCAAATGCTGTCCGGCGGCACGACGCCCCGCGAAAGCATGCCCGCCTTCGTGCAGAACATCATGCTGGCTGCCCCCACTACCCATTTCGTGGAACTCGGCCAGGCCATTCTCTTTCGCGGCGCCGGTTTAAGCGTCGTCTGGCAGCCCTTCGCGGCGTTGGCGCTCATTGGCAGCGTCCTGTTCGCCTTCTCGTTGACACGCTTTCGCAAGACCCTCAGCCAGATGGCATGAGGCCTGTGTATTCGTTGCCCCTTACCACTCATTTAAAAGGACGCATCATGAAGACGACAACCGAAAAGGCCACCGCCCCCGCGCTCCAGGGTCTGGCTGGCGCCCATGCCGCCTATTGCCAACGCCTGGCCGAACTTGCCCGGGAAAGCCAGCAGCGCTGGCTGGAACTGGGCCAGCGCCTGGCCAGCGAAAGCACCAGCCAGTACCTGGCCGCGCTGACGCCGCTGAAGGTCGACGGAAACTGGCAGCAGATCGCCCCGGCACTGGGCGAATTGACCCGAAAACAGTGGCAATGCCAACTGGAAGCCACGCAAGCCGTGGCCCATGCCGCGCTGGAAGACCAGGCCGTGCTGGCCGCCGGTGTCAGCGAAGCGGTCAGCGGCTGGCTGCACAACGCCTCGGCCGCCGCCACCGGTGGCCTGGCGACCGTGCCAATCACCGGAATGTGGGCAAGCTTTTCTGACCAGATGGCCTCCACGTGCTCGGCCATGCGCGAGGCCAGCCAGGCCAAGGCAAATCATGGCAGCTAGGCTTCGCCACAAGGCGCTGGCGCTGATCCGGCCAGCGCCACCAGGAGTCCCACCCCATTCTCCATTTGTGTAGCGGCACGTCTCGCTGCGTGAACAAGGGGCTCGCCCTGCCCTCATTCACCGCAGCACATCCGTGCCTAAGTCATCGCGTAGCCCACCCAGGCCGCCACGACCATCAATAACAGGCCCGGCACCACTTGCGCGGCAAACCTTAACCCGCCGCTGACTGCGGCGAAGACCGCCTTGCTCAGCGCATTGGCAGACATGGCCGCCAGCACGGGAACGGCTGCCTGCGCCGGAGAAATCGTCTCTGCGGCCACCAACGTGGCGACTGAAGCCGCCGCGGCGTGGGTATCGATAAGGCCCCCCAGCAACGCCGCGATGGTGACACCTTGCGAACCCAACCACGCGTTCAGCGTGGCAGTACCCAGCAACACCCCCGCCGCCAAGAGCGCCAGTACCAAAGCCGTCCACAGTTTGAACGGCCGCCCCGCTTCGATCGTCGTGCAATCTGTCTGGCGCATCACCTTAAATAGGAACACTACGCCATAGCTCAGTGCCATTGCGCCGCCGCAAGCCAGTGGAATCACCAGCTCTCGCAACACTCCAGGGCTGATGGCGGCCAGCACCGTTGCCATGAGCACCATCGTCGACACGGAGGACAAAACGGCGCCTGCGGCTGCCGGCCCTCTAAGCGCAGGGTCGGCCGTGGCGCGCTCGCCCATTACGCCAATAGTCAATGTGCTCGAAATGAAGCCGGACGCAAACCCTGCCAACGGCAAGCCTATGCGAGGACCAAATACCCGTAACGCGATATGGCCGGCGGCGCTAACCGCCATGACCAGCAATGTGAACTTCCAAATCGTGCGCAGGTTGAGAGCGTCGAACGGGCCAAGATAGGCATCTGGCAACAAAGGCATCACCACAAGCCCGGCCGCGGCCAGGATCAAGGCGTCAACCACCTCTTTCGGGCTGAGCACCGTGCGCACGAATCGATGCAGACCAGTACGCGCCGCTAGCAGAATAGTCACCGCTACCGCCAGCCCCGACGCCAACGCCGGGTCGCGCAAACACAGGCCACCTAGCGCCAGATCCAGCAGCAAGGCGACCTGCGTCGCCGGCCCTTGGCTACTCCCGGTCCCTCGCGCGTGGGCCAACAGCGCACAACCCAATCCGACCGTGGTCAGACCGAGTAAAAGCGCCCCGCCCAAGTGCATCGCTACCGCCCCTAGGAGCGACACAATGGCGAAGGTGCGCACGCCGGCGCCCTTGCCCGATAACCACCGCTGGTTTCGACGTTCGCGCTCTACGCCAATCAACAAGCCGATGCCCAGTGCAATCGCGAATGGGAGAGCCGTCTGCATATTCATGGTGCCGTGATGATATCGAACACGGACTGCGCCGCCTGGGCCGATGCGGCCGCCTTCGGCGCAATCTGCATGGCTGAATTATCTGATATTGGCGCCTCTGGCCCACGCCACGTTGGCCTTCCCCATGCCATGGGATGGGTGGACGCAAATTTCGGCTCTACACGATCAGCGGCAATATGCCGCTCAGCTCGATAGTCGGACTACGCAGTCAATGAGAAAACAGCACGGGCATGGTCAT
The DNA here is from genome assembly GCF_057334215.1 of Achromobacter maghribensis. Taxonomy (NCBI): domain Bacteria; kingdom Pseudomonadati; phylum Pseudomonadota; class Betaproteobacteria; order Burkholderiales; family Alcaligenaceae; genus Achromobacter; species Achromobacter maghribensis. The sequence continues at coordinate 233,399 of NZ_JBHFII010000044.1, forward strand.
GGCTTTAAGCAATGAACGAGTGGCGCCCCCCATGACCATTTGGCGCATTCGGCTGTGTCCATACGCTCCCATGACAATGAGGTCAGCACCAAAATCCGCGGCAGAACTCAAAATGGCGCTGCCGACATCAATGTCGCGCGTGCCGCGGGTTTCATGCTCCGGCTCAGGGAACCCGTGGCAGGTGCAATAAGCAGCCAGATCTTCGAATGACGTTTCGATCTCGCCTTTAGAACCGGCAAGTTCATCCATCGTCAAGACGCGCAGGCTGTTTGCATTACGCAGTAGTGGCGCCGCATCGGCAATCGCCCGCGCCGCTTCCCGACCGCGATTCCAACAGTACAGCACTCGCGTTCCAAGGGTTTGAAACGCCCCCGCAGTCGGCAGTACGATGACCGGCCGCCCCACGGAAAGCAAGGTCTGTTCCACGAAATCGTTACCCGTCGCTGCCTTTAGGTCATAGGCGTTCTCTTGGCCGATGACGAGCGCATCCGAATAGCGCGCATGTCTAGACACGCATTCCGCCGGTGAACCCTCACCTTCCCGCCATGATTCCGTCACGCCTGCACGTCGCGCCGCCTCACTAAAGGCGAGCTGCAGTGCGGTCCGTTTTTTCGTAGTGATCTCCATCGCCCCCGCCGAAGTTCGGGCCCATAGACCCGCTTCGTCGAAGAAATATCCCGGCGAGACGTAACTGGCAAATATGCCCGTCAGATGCGCATCGTGCGCCTTCGCGATGCGCAAGCAGAATTCAATTCGGCGCTGGCAATCGACACCGTGGTCCAAATGAACGGCAATACGGCGAAACATGGCGACCTCCACGGAGGAACGAGACGTTAAACAAAAGCAGGCCACGCTAGACGGCGGGCCCGGCGCCGCAGGCTTGCTGGCGAAGCGGCCTGAGGAAGACCTGAACGGCACCCGGGAACGGGTCGAACGTAGACGGACGGTATGGGCTCAAGCGCGACATCGTCCTCTCCTTTGCTGGAACGGTAGAGCGTCGCCTGCCTTTAGCCATATCCTGCTCTGTCGCGTTCACTACATGTTGACCTTTGTCAATTCCAAATTGGGGACGAACGTCAATCCGATCGCAGTTCGGCCTTGTTTCAATGAAGTTGATCGGCGTCAATTGGATCAGCCCCCGCAGTGCCATGATGGAATTCAGACCGGTAACGGCCTTCTGACGAAGGCTATCTAACCTCCTGGAGGCATCGTGAAAAACGTCCTAATTCCCGTAGACGGATCTGCTAACGCGCTACGCGCCGTGCACTACATGATTGACCATATCCGAGAATATGGCCCTTGCACCCTTCATCTGCTTAACGTGCAATTGCCCATCGTGTCGGGGACCGTACTGGCGTTCATCTCCCAGGAGATGATTCAGGAGTACTACGACGACGAGGCCAAGACGGCACTCGAGGACGCAAAGGCGGCGTTGGACAGGGCTGGGGTCATGTATCAAGAGGCGCTTCGCGTTGGCCACATCGCCGAATCGATCAAGGCATACGCTACCGAGCATCAATGTGACCACATCATCATGGGTTCGCGTGGCCTAGGAGCAGCGGGAAGCTTGCTGCTGGGATCGGTCGCATTGAAAGTACTGCACACAGTCCATATCCCGGTCGTCCTGATAAATTAGGCCAAGACGCCATGCCTCAGCGAAATAACCACCGCCGCGACACGCGGAGGTGGTTGATTGGGAGCGCAGTGGTCACGGCATTCATGGCCTGCGCCATGCCTGCCTTGGCGCAGGTGCTGCCGGATGATGTCGCCCGCGCCTTCCGCCAGGCGGTGTCGCCAGTGCTAGTTCTACCCGATGACGAGCAAGCACGCTACGGAGACTTGGCCCTGCAAGCACTGCAAACGGCTGGCATTGTCTTGTTGGCCCCCCAATACGTCCTTGTGGTGGATCGTAATGTGAGGGTGCAAGCGGCAATGCTCTATTGGACACCCCCTGGAGCCCCGCCACTTTACGTAGGCGCCGCTCCGGTATCGACGGGCAAGGTCGGTCAGTTCGACCATTTCGAAACCCCGACGGGCGTATTCGCGCATACCTTGCGCAACCCCGATTTCCGTGCCGAAGGGACGAAAAACGCAAATGGCATCCTCGGGTACGGCGCCAAGGGCATGCGGGTGTACGACTTTGGCTGGCAACAGGCCCGCCAGGGCTGGACGAAGGCCGGCGTGAGTACGATGCGGTTGCAAATGCATGCCACGGATCCTTATCTGCTAGAGCCAAAACTTGGCACACCACAGTCCAAAGGGTGCATACGAATTCCCGCAACGCTCAACCAGTTGATCGACCGGTTGGGCCTGCTAGATGCCGACTATGAACTGGCAGCCGACCTCGTGTCGCCGCCTTGGATACTGCGGCGCGACCGGACACCCGCCTATGGCGCGGGACGTTACCTTGTCGTTGTGGAAACCGTGCGTGATAAGCGCCCGGCCTGGTCGCCAGCCCCCGAAGCCATCAAGGGGAAGCCATGAATTCGACATCATCGAGCGCTCAACACCGCAGTCTCTTCCTGTTCGACTGCGTGACAGAGCCAACCAAGCTCGTCTTTGATTCGCAGGCGCAAGGCATCGGCGGCGTCCGGTTCACCATGCACGATGAACGTCTCTTTAGGCGCCTTGGAGAACCCTCGTAGCCAGCGGAGGATTTCATCGGCATCTGCATGTGCGGAAAGCATGGACAAGTTGTCCACCTCGGCTCGCACAGGCACATATTCCCCGTGGATCTTGATCGTGCGGGCGCCGTCAAGCATCGCCGCGCCACGCGTTCCCATGGCTTGAAAGCCAGCGAACAGCACTGCGTTGCGGGGATCGCTTGCATAGTGCTTCAAATGGTGCAGGACACGGCCGCCCGTTGCCATGCCGCTGGCGGAAACGATGACCTTAGGCATGGGGGAAGCATCGAGTGCCTTGGACTGCTCCACGTCGCTGACACAGACGGCAACGCCGTACGCAGCGCGGGCTTCCGACGAGGAGAGCCGTTGGTCAACCTCGTGGCGCAGATAGATATCCACTGCACTGCTGGCCATCGGGCTGTCTAGATATATGGGGAGGTCCCGGGGAATTCTTCCCGTCTGCTTGAGGCGCCACAAATGAAACAGCAACAACTGCGCTCGTCCGACGGCGAACGATGGGATCACGATGGTACCGCCCCGCCTGACGGTCCGCATGATGATTGCGGCCAAGGTATCGAGCACATCTTCCGTGCCATGCAGACGATTGCCATAGGTGGATTCGACCACCAGATAATCCGCTTCCGCGACCGCCTCGGGCGGTGGCATCAGCGGATCATTGTAGCGACCGAGGTCGCCCGAGAACACTAGTTTGCCTCCGGCATAAGTCAGCTCAATGATGGCGGCGCCCAAGATATGGCCCGCCCGCGCCAGTTGAAACCGCAGCCCGGCCGGCAGCTCCGTCGCCGTATCGAAGGCGATGGGGCGCAATGCAGCGATCGCCCGCTGGGCATCGGCGACGGTATAGAGCGGCAACGCTGGTTGATGCTTGGAAATGCCGTGCCGATTCAAGTAGTCGGCATCCGCTTCCTGCAAATGTGCGCTATCCAACAACAACAGTCGGCATAAGTCCAATGTGGCTTCGGAACAGTAGATAGGCCCGCGAAAACCTTCCCGAACCAGCTTGGGCAAATAACCCGAATGATCCAGGTGAGCGTGCGACAGCACGACTGCTTCGATCCTGGCAGGCGAGACGGGAAATGGTGCCCAGTTTCGCAGCCGCAAGGGCTTGACGCCTTGAAACAGACCGCAATCCAGCAATATCAGACGGCCATCCGCATCCAGCAGGTGACGCGAGCCGGTGACCGTGCTGGCCGCCCCCAGAAAATGCAACTGCACGTTCTTCGACATCGTTCCTCCCTGCGTTCGAATTCCCTGCAGCTTCGCACGCCCGTCTCGCTCACGATACCGGCCAAGGACCCATGCTTGACCAAAGTCAAGTCGTGCGGTGCATGAAGGATCACTATAGGGATAACGATTCCACAGGACAGTGGTACGCCTCGGCGCACCGGAGAATAGCCATGCTTGCTCACGAACTAATGACTGCGGCCCCCTTCTGCGTTACGGCCAGAACGCCTGTCTCCCATATCATGCATGCGATGCTAGACCGCGATATCAGCGCCGTGATGGTGACCGGCGACGATGGTGGGCTGATTGGCGTGGTCACAGAGGGGGATCTCATTCGACGCCAGGACAGCGTGCACCAGAAAAAACTGGACCATTGGCTGGCGTTGCTTGCCGAGGGAGAAGCGCTGAATCTGGAATTTCTGCACAGCTTGCAACTTAGCGAGCAGACCGCATCCGCGGTGATGAGTAGTCCCGCGATCACTATAGAAGAAACCGAAGATCTGGCAGCGATCGCCGACGTATTGCTAAAACGCGGAATAAAACGCGTTCCCGTCACTCGCGCGGGAAAGTTGGTTGGCGTCGTGAGCCGGCGCGACATTCTGCGGGCGCTGCTGGCCCAAGAAACGTGACACTGCCATCGCGGCAGGGAGACACACCATGGCACGCATCGGCATTTTCTTCTATTCCCGTACGGGAACCGGACGAACCGTCGCTGAACGTCTCGCTTCCGTTAGCGGATGGCCCCGCTACGAAATCCGGGATGACGCGCCGCGTTTCGGCTTGTCAGGAGATTTGCGCTGCGTCGTCGACAGCCTGCTCAAGCGCAACCCTGCATTTCGCTACGACGGCCCTTCCCTGGACCAGTTCGACCACGTGGTCCTGATCGCGCCGGTATGGCTACGCACCCTGGCCGCGCCCATGCGATCGTTCTTGAAAGCGCAGGGTCGATTTATCAGCGCATATTCGGTGATCTGCGTGATGTCGGGTTATGGTGGGTTCCGCGCCGTCGACGATATGGCGACCATCACAGGCTCGAAGCCACGCTCCATTTTGCTCTTGAAGCAATACGACGTGCTTGCCGAGGAATGTGATGCGTCCCTCTGCCGTTTCAGGGAGCAGACGCTGGCCGCCGATCGCCCTGGCGGAGGGAACGCCCCGCTGCTTCCCTCCATCGACTAACGCTCCCTCCCCGCCCGTCTTCACTTCTGCTGAAGCACTAGTGCTTTTGGCGCGGTGACCCCGTACCTATGGCTTCACCCGGCAATCTGTGCTGCAATGATTTGTCGCCTTTCCAGGCCCGCTCCGACACATCGCGCCTCTTGCAATGACGGATTCACCCAGCGCGCCACCGCTGCTTGATATTATCCACTCCGCGACCGAGCCGATCATCACAATCGACGAGCATCAACGCATTGTGATGTTCAACCCGGCGGCAGAGGGCGTGTTTCTGCGCCGGGCCGATCAGGCTATTGGCGCAAGCCTGGATATCTTGATTCCCGTGCGCTTCCGCTCGGTCCACGCACAACACGTCAGCCGTTTCAAAGATACCGGCATGTCGGACCGAAAAATGGGGTTGGGTGCGCCACTTTGGGGGCTGCGGTCCAACGGCGAAGAGTTTCCGATGGAAGCTTCTATCTCGCAGATTCGCACCGAAACAGGTGTATTCCTGTCGATATTCCTGCGGGACATCACTGAGCGACAGCGCATCGACCAAGCGCTGCGCGCATCGCGGGACGAACTGACCCGGCTGTCCAACGCCTTGCTGCACGTGCGCGAACAGGAAAAAAAGCACATTGCTCGCGAGCTGCACGATGATCTCGGCCAGAGTCTGACCGCGTTGACCATGGAGCTTTCCCAGCTGGAATCCAACCTGCGCCCGGATGACGCCAGCGCTCGGAATCGGGTCCGCGCAATGCGACGGGTGATCAAGAGTACCTTTGCGTCGCTGCGACGTATTGCCTCTGACTTGCGGCCCGTCATGCTTGACGATCTGGGTTTGGCCGCCGCCGTCGAATGGCTCGTGGCGAATTTTGTATCGCGATATGGCATCGACACCAATGCGAAAATACACGTCGGCCCGACCGAGCCTTCCAAACGGGTGGCCACTACCCTGTTTCGTGTGGTGCAAGAGGCGCTGACCAACATCGCCAAGCATGCCCAGGCGACCCAAGTGCAGGTACATCTGGCCTGTGACGACACGCAATGCACGCTGACCGTGCAGGACAACGGCGTGGGCGCCACGCCCGAAAGTCTGACCAAGAAGCTGCCCATGTCGCTGGGACTGCAAGGCATACGTGAGCGGGTTCGGCTGCTGAATGGTGAAGTGACGATCAATACGCGCAAGAAGGGCGGCTTCCGCCTGGATGCCCAAATGCCGGCTCGGCATCCGGAATCACCATGGGAGGCATCTTGATCACAGTCATGCTGGCAGACGACCACACATTGCTGCGGGAAGGACTTCGCCGACTGCTCGAGCAAGCCGGTGACATCTCCGTTCAGGGAGAGGCCGGGAATGGGGCCGAGGCGCTCAAACTGCTGGGCCAGCGGGAATGGGACCTGCTCGTGCTAGATATGTCCATGCCAGGCCGCGACGGCGTGGATCTTATCCGTCAAATTAAAAATGGCTACCCGGAAATACCGATTCTGGTGCTGACGATGCACGGCGAGCAGCAATACGCGATTCAAGCAATCAAGGCCGGCGCGTCGGGGTTTCTAACCAAAGACAGTGCCGCTGAGGAGTTGGTTCAGGCCGTCCGAAAGGTGTCCGGAGGAGGCCGCTATCTGAGCCCATCGCTGGCTGAAAGCATCGCTTTTGATAGACAGAAAAAAAACGATGCGCTCCCCCACTTGCTGCTGTCAGATCGAGAGCTCTCGGTATTCCGGCATCTTGCGTCGGGCCTGGACAATTCGGATATCGCTCGACGCTTGTTTCTGAGCGTCAAAACCGTCAGCACCTACAAGAGCCGGATTCTGGTGAAAATGGACCTGCGCAATCAGACCGATCTGGTGCGTTATGCGATCCGGCATCGCCTGATCGCCGATGAGGATCTTCCGAATCTCTAAGCGGGCATCGTAGGAATATTCCTACATTCGTAAGGCTCCGCTGCCAAGAACTGGCGACGTGCGCTGATAGTTTGATCCTTGCGTGCATCTCATACTGCTGTCAAGCCTGCCGGTTTACGCAGCGCTCCTTACCTCGGAAGAGGACTTTCCGATCGCCCAGCCTAGCGAGATGCAGCCATGGACAATACCCTTGCCGGTTCCAGCAGCACAGCATGGCGGATGGCCATGCCCTCGAATTGCGAGCATTGTGTAACGGCGCGCTTGTGCCATCCGGCGCTCGAAGGACCTCTCGGTTGCGCACCCCTTCATGGCCAGAAGTTGGTTCACCGCGGAGAGCTCATCTATCGGGCTGGCGATCCATTACTGAATCTTTACCAGCTGCGTTCCGGTTCAGCAAAGGTACGAGTCACCAGTCTGTCGGGGCTGGAGCAGATAACGGCGTTTCCCATCGCTGGATCCTTGCTGGGTCTCGACGGAATCGAAACGGGTATATACACCTGCGACGCCATCGCCTTAGAAGACTCGCTGGTCTGCATTCTTCCCTACGTGGAACTGATGCATAACTGCCGCGCTGACTTTGGCGCGGCGCAGGAATTCAACAAATTGCTCGTCAGCAACACGAACCAACATTGCCGCCTCTTGCTGACCCTGGGCTGCATGACGACCGAAGAGCGGATCGCGGGGTTTCTGATCGGAATTTCGGAGCAAATGGCAGCAAATGGCTATTCGCCACTCGAGTTCACGTTGAAGATGACACGCGAGGATATCGCCAACCATTTGGGCATGAGGGTCGAAACGGTCTGCCGCGTGTTTTCGCGTCTACAGGTGGCGTCAATGCTCAAGATGAGCAGAAGACGACTGAAGATACGCAACGTAGCCGCCTTGCGGCAGATGAGCTGCGGATAAGCCGTGTCGTTCCAGCCGGCACGCTCCAGCCGTCCATTCAGACCACGACAACAATTCCCGTGAATTCACAGGCTTGCGCGCCCTGGGTTCCTTTGCCGCGCCCTTCGCGCCTGTTTGTCGGCATACATCAGCCGATCAGCTTCCTTGAGTGCGGCCTGCACCGAAGTGACGGCCGGATCGACGCTGACAATGCCAAAGCTCGCGCCTCGATACTCAAAACTACACTCGCCTAAGGTGAAGGCGCCGATCAACGGCATCGCCAGCCGGTGGCGCATCTCATCGACGGCCTCTTCCAGGGCCTCGGGTCTAGGGGCAGCCACCAGGCCGATCACGACGAATTCGTCGCCACCCCACCGGCCCAGCATGTCGCTCGCTCGCAGTGCAGCCGACATACGCCGGCCGACTTCGATCAAGAAGCTGTCGCCGACCTCATGCCCGTAGGTATCGTTGATCGGCTTGAACCCATCCAGATCAATAAACGCCACAAGCACCCATTGCCGGGTGCGCTTTGCCAACGCGAACAACCGGTCCAATTCCGTCAACACTGCGCGTCGATTGGGCAGACCGGTCAGCGCGTCATAGTTGGCCGCGTACCGTTCATCTTGGCGCCGCATCACCATCTGTGCGGCCGCGTGGCCGGATAGCAGGATCAGGACCAGGCCGAACGCCGCGAACACCCCTGCCACCCAAAGGTGCTGCTTGCGCATGGGCGTCAAATGCTCCAGTGACGCCAGCGTCAGCAATTGATATTGCGTGCCAGCCAGCGGCTGCCGCCGCAGCAGATAAGGCTTGCCATCGATCAGCCATTGGTCGGCCTGGCTGGCGTCGGCTACCGCATTGACGTCCATGGGCTGGCCCGGCTCTTCTTCGCCGTCCGGCGGCAGCACCGTGCCTGGCGGCAGAAGCGCCGCGACGTTGCGCAGCATGAACGGCGCGGACGAAGTGGTGATTACGCGCCCTTGGCGATTCACGATCAATGCAATGTGGCGGCCCGTCAGGTAGAGCGCCACATCCGGCGCGTCGAACTTCACCGTGACGGAGCCCAGCGGCGCGTCGTTCGAGTCCTCGATGCGACTGGCTACGAAATAGGAGGGAGTCTTGTTCAGGCGTGCGATACCGAACGAATGGCCATTACCGGTGCGCAACGCCTCGATAAGGTACGGCCGCCCCGAGTAAATCATCCCCACGATGCTGTCCGGCTCGGCCCAATTGCTGGCCGTCACGGTGTCGTCGGACATGTTGTTCATGTAAATGCGGGCGTAGCGCAGGTCGGCAGCCAGCGCATTCATGACATCGCCGACCCTGCGCACCAAGGGGTCGCGCGCAAACTGCACCGCCCGCTCCTGCCGCGTGAGTTCGGCGAGGCCTGGAGGGTCGATGCGATAGCGGGTGGCAAGTTCGATCACCAGACGCTGGCGCGCCAACATATTGGCCACGCTAGCCATCTCGGTGAACAGGCGATCCATGACGCGCGCGGTAGTTTTCGTTTCGTATTCGGCGCTGGCAGCCAATCCATCCAGCTGTGCCGTCACGATCCGCTGGGATGTCCACCAGCCCATGCCAGCGACCAGCATCAACCAGCCCGCGGCCAAGCCGAATATCACTTGGCGCGCGATTGGCCGCATCTGCCTTTCATGCAGACTATGCTGCTGCAACACGTCGCCTCCCCACAATAATCGATCGTTCAAACCGATATTATCCAGCGTTCGTGGCTTTTTTTTCTCCTGGCGGCAGTATAGATCCAGATTATGCGCGAGTTTATCCCCGAATATTCTTTAATAATCCATGACGGTGAAATGCTTGCGATACTCGGCGACACACTGCGATCGTCCAGGCAAGCATTATGTCGGGCAGCGATGGACTGCGACCGCCCTTCCCTCGCGCTTTGATGGCGCAGGCGCCCGCCGGCAGGCGGGCGCGCCCATCAACGCGCCGCCAGCCGCTTGACGAAGGCAGCACCAGCCTCGCGCGTGCCCAGATTGCCGCCCACATCGCGCGTGCACTCATGCGCCGCGATGCTGTCGGCGATGGTTGCCTCGATGGCGCCGGCGGCTTCGTGAAAGCGCGCGTCGCCATGCTTGTTGCCGTGCCAGTTCAGCAGCATCGCGCCCGACAGGATCAGCGAGATCGGATTGGCGACGTTCTTGCCCGCGATGTCGGGCGCCGAACCGTGCGCGGCCTGCCCCATGGCGTAGTCGCGCCCGGCGTTGAGCGAGCCCCCCAGGCCCAGGCTGCCGGAAAGTTCGGCAGTCAGGTCCGAGAGTATGTCGCCGAACATATTGGTCGTCACGATCACGTCATAGCGCTGCGGCGCACGGACCACATGCGCCATCATGGCGTCCACGATGACATCGTCGACTGCCACGTCCGGGAATTCGCGCGCGACTTGATGGCAGGTATCGATGAACATGCCGTCGCCCAGTTTCAGCACGTTGGCCTTGTGGACGATGGTGACGTGCTTGTTGCGCGTCATGGCCAGCTCGAAGGCCGAACGCGCAATGCGTTCGCAGCACTGGCGGGTAATGCGGCGCAGCGACACGACCACGTCGGGCGTGATCAGCATTTCGCTGCCGCCCGATTCGATGTTGCGGTCGGCGTAAAAACCTTCCGTGTTCTCGCGCACCACGACCAGGTCGAATTCACCCAGGCGCGCGTTCATGCCCGGGTACGTGCGAGCAGGCCGGATATTGGCGTGCAGGTCCAGGCTTTTGCGAAAGAACATCGACGGGTTGATTTCGCCGCGCGAGGCATCCTTGAATTCGAAGGTGGCCATCGGACCGAGCATCAGGCCGTCGGCCGCCTTCACTTTTTCCAGCAGCGCCGGTGTTACCGTCGCGCCATGCTTTTTCAGGCTGTCGTGGCCGGCCACGTCGAATTCCAACTCCAGGCCCAGGCCGAAGCGCTGGGAGGCGGTTTGCATCACATCCACGGCCACGGCCATGGTTTCGGGACCGATGCCATCACCGGGCAGAACGACGATTTTCATGATGAAGTTTTCCGTGAAAAAGTAGGAGTTAAGTTCGGGCGGCGAGCACGTCGCGTCGGGTCCAAGAGGGATGTTGCATGCGTGTCTCTTTGTTTTCTTAAACCGGTCAGTCCAGCTTTACGCCGGCCTTTTGCACCACCTGGCGCCACATCGCGAGTTCGGCACCCAGCGCCTGTCCAAAATCGGCGGGGCTGCCCCGGAACGTCTGCGCGCCCTCGTGCTTCAGGCGGTCCTTCACCCGCGCGTCGGCGGCGGCCTCATTAACGGCCGTGTTCAGCTTGCCGACCACTTCGGCCGGCGTGCCGGCCGGTGCCAATACGCCCCACCACGTCGTGATGTCGAAGTCGGTCAGACCGGCTTCGCTCAGCGTGGGGGTGTCGGGAAAGAGCGGCGAACGGGCCTTGCCCGTGACGGCCAGCAGGTCCACGCGCTTGTCCTGCACCTGCGTCAGCATCGTCGGGACGGTGGCGAAAAACACCTGCACGCGGCCGGCCAGCAGGTCCACCGTTGCGGGGCCGCTGCCCTTGTAGGGCACGTGGACCATGTTGACCTGGGCGCGCTGATTGAACAGTTCCCCTGTCAGATGGTTGATGCTGCCATTGCCCGCCGAGCAATAATTCAGGCTTTCCTTGACGGCGCGGGCGCGCAGGTCGGCCACGTTCTTCAAGCCCAGGTCCTTGGCGGAGACCACCAGCAACGGACCACGACCCAGCATGGCCACGGGTGCAAACGAGCGTTGCACGTCGTAGGTAGTGGCGATGCCGGCCGCCGCGTTGGTGACGAAGGTCGATGTCGCGAACAGCAGCGTATGGCCGTCGGGCTTGGCGTTGGCGACCACGGTGGCGCCGATTGAGCCCCCGCCGCCGCCGCGATTTTCCACGACCACCGGCTGGCCCAGGCGTTCGCCCAGCGTCCGCGCCATGTCCCGCGCGATGCTATCGGTGCCTCCGCCCGCGGCGAACGGCACAATCAAGGTAATGGGCTGTCTGGGAAAGGAATCGGCCGCCGGGGCGCTGATGCAAAGCGCAGGCAAAGCGAGGCACAGGCCCGCCGCCAGGCGGGCTCGCAGGTACTTCAACATGGTGTGTCTCCGTGATGCCGGGCGTTATCCCTGGCGCAGCATCTTTAGTCTTTCCAGCAGGGCCTGGTTGATGTGGTGTTGCGCGGCAGCTTCGGCGCGCACGGGGTCGCGGGCGTGGATCGCAGCCACGATGGCGTTGTGTTCGTCGTTGGATTGCGCCACGCGTTCGGGCGTGCTTAGCGTGCTACGGCCCAGCAGGTAGGTGGTGTCGGTCAGGGACTGAAGCGAACGGATCAGATAGCGGTTGTGCGCGGCGCTGTAAATCGCCTGGTGAAAGGCCAGATTCTGTTCAACCGGATCACCCGCGTCGCCATCCTCCAGGACGCTCTTCATATGCAGAATCTCGGCGTCGGACGCATGGCGCGCGGCCAGCGCGGCGGCGGCGCCTTCCAGCGCCTGGCGCATCGCGTAAAGCTCGCCCACCTCTTGCTGGTCCATCGTGGTGACGACCAAGCCACGGCCCGGTTGGTGCGTAATCAAGCCTTCGTCCTGGATCCGCTTAAGCGCCTCGCGCACGGGCGTGCGCCCCATCTCAAGCATTTTTGCGACTTCGACTTCGCGCAGGCGATCCTGGGACGTGAACCCGCCGGCGAGGATGCGGCGCTTGATTTCGGTGTATGCGGCAAACGACTGTGAACTGGCCTTGGGAATGGGCATGCTTGTCTCGTTCAATTTTTGTATATTTTTGCATACAAAAAATGAAATGCCAACACGGGCCTTCGTAAACCGATCAACGCGGCACCAACCGCGCCCTTCCCTTCGTGTCGATCAGCGGCCCGACAGGACGACCTTCTCGAGATAGTCCAGGTCTTCGCGCACCAGGCGCAGCGATTCGCGCACGTCAGCGGGAGCCCGTGGGCGGCGCGCCTCGTCGCGCAACAACGCATTGACGGCCATCTCCGCCATGATGTCGGCGACTTCCGCGCGGCTGAGCCGCCCGCTGGACTTGTACCACCACGCCGACCAATTGCACATGCCGATCAGGCTGAACGCCGCAACGTGCGCATCGACGATCCGGAACTGTCCTTCCCGCACGCCCCGTTCGATCACGCTGCTGAAATTCTCCAGGATGTTGCGGCGCGCGCCTTGCACCGACGCCCGCTGCTTCGGCGTCATGTCGGCCTCGGTGCGGTCCGCCACGCGAAACTCGGCAGGCCGCGACAAGATCAGTTCAGCGTGCTGCGTGACCAGTGCTCGCAAGGCGGTGACGGGATCGATGTCGTCCCGCGAGCCCGTCTCGCCGGCAAGCCTGCGCGCGGCACTGAGCACTTCCTCGGTCAGCGAGCGCTGGATGGCTTCCTTGTTCTTGAAGTAATAGTAGACCGCGGTGCGGCTAAGCCCCAGCGCTTCGGCGATGTCCTGCATGCTGGTGCCGGCGGTTCCCCTTTCGATGAACAGCTTGGCCGCCACATCGAGGATGGCGCTGCGCAGTGCCTCGCCCTTCAGGGTTGCCTTGGTCGATACGTCATTCACGGTTGCGGTGTCCCTTCATTGCTACACGAGGACGGTCCGCGCGTGGTTTCGCGGCCCGTCGGATCAGCCATTATTTTCCTCAAATTGACGCTCACGTCAAATTATTTACTTTAATTGACACGGACGTCAAATATTTGTCTAATTCGACAAAACAGGCTGCATTACAGCTTGGAAGGAGACAGACGTGGCAATCGAAACCTCTACGGGCCCGGTCAACGCGGGCTTCCTGAACACCGACTGGAATCCCCGGGACCTCCCGGCCGGCGCCTCGACTCGCAATGTCGTGCTGCGCACGGCCGATGGCGCCGCGACCTCCGGTTCCCTTTACCTGCCCGGTGGCAAACGGCCCGACGTGGTGGTGTGCGTGATGCACCCGCGCGAATTCATGGCTTGCCATTACCTGATTCCCGACATCGTCGCGGCCGGCTGCGCGGCGTGGTCGCAAGGCGCGCGATCCGTCGGCAATGACCTGCGCCTGGAACACGAAATCGCGCTGCATGACGTCGCAGCGGGCATGCGTTTCCTACGCGAGCAGGGCTACACCCACATCGTGCTGCTGGGCAATTCGGGCGGTGCCGGCCTTTATTCGCTGTACGCGCAGCAATCGGCGCTGCCTGGCGCGCAGCGTTTCGCACGCACGCCAGGGGGAAAGCGAACCGGACTTGAAGAATTGGACATGCCCGGGGTACAGGGCATGGTGCTGGTCGGCCCGCATCCCGGCCAAGGCGCTTTGCTCATGAACTGCATCGACCCGTCGGTCGCCGATGAGAACGACGCGCTGTCGGTAACGCCGGATCTGGACCCGCTGGATCCCGCCAATGGCTACCGGCCAAAGGGCCAGGCGCGCTATGCGCCGGATTTCGTTGCCCGCTACCGGGCCGCGCAGCAGGCGCGCGTCGAGCGACTGGATGCGCTGGCACGCGGAATGATCACCGCGCGCCAGCAAGCCCGCGAGCAGGTGAAGACCGGTGCGGACACGTCCGCCGGCCGCCGTCGGCAGGCGGCCCATACGCCTGTCCTGACCGTCTGGCGCACCGATGCGGACCTGCGCTGCCTGGACTTGGAGATGGACCCTTCCGACCGCCACCCGGGCTCGCTTTGGGGCAAGGACCCCTATGCCTCCAACTATGGGGCGGTCGGTTTCGCACGCTTTTGCACGCCTGAAAGCTGGCTGTCCACCTGGTCGGGCCTGTCTTCCAACGCCGCCCTTGCCCGTACCGCGCCGGCCATCGTCCAGCCCACCTTGCTTATTGAATACACCGGCGACCAGGCCTGTTTCCCGGCCGACGTGCGGGCCATCAACGATGCCATCGCCGCGCGCGACAAGCAGCATTTGCGCATCCGCGGCGATCACCACGGCCGCGCGCTGCAGGACGGTGAAGAGCCCGGGCGCTATCGCGCCGGCCGCGAACTCGCCGCCTGGCTGCAAGCACATTTCCTGTAATCACCGACTGACGGAGTAGCCGCATGACTTCCTGCCAAACAATGCCCGGCCCGCTGAGGCTGCACGGTGTGGATCACACCGCCAGGCCCACCTGGCGCCTGCGCGCCACCGTGGCTTTTTACCGGGACGTCCTTGGACTGCCCCTCGTCCACGTCATTTCCGCACGCGGCTGGGGCCCCCGGACACATCCCGACTTCCTGCACTTTTTCTTCGACAGCGGCCAAGGCAGCACGATTGCCTTCTTCTATTACCTGGGTTCGGAGGAACCCGAGTCCGTGCAGGGCCGCAGCCGCATGCGTCCGCTGCCCGACGACCATATCGGGGACGCCACGCATACGGCCTGGCTGGTGCAAAGCGAAGATGAGCTCAAGGCCTGGAAGAAAAAGCTGGAAGACGCCGGCCTGGAGGTCTCGGTCGAGACCCGCCACGAGGTGATCGAATCCATTTACGTGCGCGACCCCAACGGCTATTTCATCGAATTCACGCGCAAACTGCGGCCGCTGGGCAAGATCGATGCCCTGGACGCGGACCTGACCCTGCAGGCCGCCATCCAGGCCGAGGATGAAGCGCTTGCCGCAGGCACACGCATCAGCCATATCGACGGCATCTGGGCACGTAAGGCGGCGCTGGTCGAAGCCTTGCAGTCGGATCACGATGGCAAGCGCCCCGGCGTGCGCATTTTCGTGCCGCGCGTGGAGGAGTTCGCACCGCTGGTGCGCGACGCCGAACAGCGCGACGATTGCGCCGTGGTGCAGGGCGAGTATTTCGATTGCATCCAGGGCGACGCCGCTCTGGAATTCCGCCGTAAAACGTTGGGCCTGAAGCCGGCCGTCTGGTATGGGCTGTTCACCGGCGGCGTAAGCGGCACCATCGCCGTCCTGGACCGCGATCACGTAAGAATCGAGCCCATGGCCGCGTGAGCCCCACAAGGAGGAGACAGACATGCGGAACATTCGCTACCCCATAGAGGGCGTCATATATCACCCCGAGGAACGGGCCCGCGCCTATTTCGCCAGCGGCGCCTGGCGCCCGCTGACGGTCGGCCAAGCCTTGCGCGAAACCGCGCGGCGCTGCGGCGACCGCCCGGCCATCATCACCGACGAAGGAAGCCTGGGCTTCGCCGAGCTGGACGCCCGCACCGAAAGGCTCGGGGCGGCATTGCTGGAAGCCGGCCTGCGTCCGGGCGACCGCGCCATATTCCAGATGGGCACCACCCTGGAGACCGCGCTTGCGCTGCTGGCCTGCTACAAGGCAGGCATCGTACCCGTGTGTTCGCTGCCGCAGCATCGCGAACTCGAGATCGGCCAATTGATCCGGCAGTCGGGCGCGCGCGCCTACTTTGTCCAGGCCGATTTCAGCACGTTCGACTTGCCCGGGTTCGCCTCCCGGATGATGCAGGCCCATCCCGGGCTGGAGCACCTGATCGTGGCGCGCGGACAGGCGTCCGAGGGCGCCTGCCTGCAGGCGCTGATAGACGGCATGCCCCTGGAGCACGCTCGCGACATGCTGGCCGGGCAGGAACCCGGTTGCGAGGATGTGCTGGGCTTCCAGCTATCAGGCGGCACAACCGGGGTGCCCAAGATCATTCCGCGCTTTCATGCCGAGTACCTGGCACACGCGCTGGCATGTGCCCAGCGCTATGAACTGCGCGAGGACGACCGGATCATCTGGGCCCTGCCCCTGCTGCACAACGCCGCCCAGGTCTACGTGCTGATGCCGATGGTCCTGCTGGGCCTGTCGGCGGTGTTCATGTCCCGGGTGGATGTGCCGCGCATGCTTGAGCTCATCGAAGCCCATCGCGTCACCCGCGCCATTTCGATCGGGCCCATTGCTCCTCAGCTCATGGCCTATGCCGACCTTGCGCGGCACGACCTGTCTTCTTTGCGGCTGTTCACCACCATGAGCGCTGCCGACCGCCTGGAAGCCCACCTTGGCGTCCCCTGCTCGAACCTGTTCGGCATCACGGAAGGCCTGCTGCTGGGTTCTCCCGCCAGCGCGCCCGCCCATGTGCGCCACAAGACCCAGGGCCGCTCGGGCAGCGCCGAAGACGAGATCCGGCTGCTGGTGCCAGGCAGCGAAGCGCGCGCGGCGCCCGGCCAGATGGGCGAACTTTGTTTTCGAGGCCCTTCCACTGTGCCCGGTTTTTTTGACGCGCCACAAGCCAATGCCGAAGCCTATACCTCGGATGGCTTCTACCGTACCGGCGACATGATGACCGAGCACGTGCACGATGGCCAGGTCCACTACACCTTCGAGGGCCGCCTGCGCGACAACATCAACCGTGGCGGAGAGAAGATCGGCTGCGAGGAGGTCGAAGCCTTGGTCAGCGCGCATCCGGCGGTGTCCGAGGCGCGGCTGGTCGCCATGCCCGACCCTTTCTATGGCGAAAAAGGCTGCATCTTCGTCATCCCGCGCCCAGGCCATACCGCTCCATCCGTGCAGGAACTGTTGTCCTTCCTGGTTTCGCAGGGCCTGGCGAAATACAAATGCCCCGAACGCGTCGAGGCCATCGAGGCGTTCCCCATTACCAAGGTAGGCAAGCTCGACAAGACGGCGCTGCGCAGGATGATCGGCGAAATTCTCAACCAGGAAGCCGCCCGCGCGGCAGGACGCCAGCCATGACGAGCACCGAATATGTGATCGGCGTAACGCCCTTCGTCGTCCGGCGACGGGTCAAATGGGGCGATTGCGACCCCGCTGGCGTGGTCTACACCGTTACCTTCAGCGAATACGTGATCTCGGCCGCGGAACTCTTCTATGGGCGGCTGCTCGGCGGCACGCCGCAACGCCTCAAAGACGAGCACGGTTTCGGCACCCCGACGCGCGCGCTCGCCTTCGATTTCCAGGCCTCGCTATGGCCTGACGAAGAGTTCGACATGGCGGTTCACGTCGAACGCATCGGCGAACGTTCCTACACCCTGCATATCGCGGCCAGCGTGGGGGGCCTGCGTGCCTTCGATGCGCGGCTGACGCCCGTTTGCGTGGCCCGCGGCGAACGCCGGGCCATCCCCATTCCCACGGCGATGCGCGATGCCTTGCTCGCCTATCAGACCGCCTGCGCACAGGCGGCGCCCCTCCAGGAGCCCTGAACCATGAAGATCGCCGTCATCGGGGCCGGCCCCGCCGGCCTGTATTTCTCCCTGCTTGCCAAAAAGCACGATCCCAGCCATGACATACAGGTCTATGAGCAGAATCCACAGGGCGCCACCTACGGCTGGGGCGTGGTGTTTTCGGATATCGGCCTGGCCTTCCTGCGCGAAGCGGACCCGGAGTTCTTCCATGCCTTCGTCGCGCACCACGAACGCTGCAACTACATGGAGATCGTGCACAGGGGCGAACGCATCCAGGTACAGGGAAACCACTTCTCGCGCACCTCGCGGCTGGACATGCTGAAGGTGCTGGAGCAGGCATGTCTGAAGGCCGGGGTGCGCATTACCCATGGCCATCGCGTCGAGGACGTTTCGCAACTGGCCGATGAGGTCGACATGGTGGTCGCCGCCGATGGCTCCAACAGCGCCGTGCGCAAGCAGTTCGCCGATCATTTCCAGCCCAGTTTCGAACGCCGGCGCAACAAGTTCGCCTGGTATGGCACGCGCCAGCGCTTCCACCCCGTATCGCTGATCTTCCGTCAGACCGGGCACGGAATATTCATCGCCCACAGCTACCAGTACAGCCCTGAACTGAGCACGTTCCTGGTCGAGGTCGATCCCGATACCTGGCGCCATGCGGGCCTGGACCGCGCCAGCGAGGAAGAAAGCCGCCGCTATTGCGCCGACGTGTTTCGGGCCGACCTGGGCGCCCATGAACTGCTGGGCAATCGTTCCCTCTGGTTCGAGGCGAACATCGTGCGCAACGACAACTGGTCGCACCGCAACATCCTGTTGCTGGGCGACGCCTTGCGCACCGTGCATTTTTCCCTGGGCTCCGGCACCCGCATGGCCATGCAGGACGCGATTGCCCTGCATGAAGGACTGAAACAACACCCGGCCGACACGCAAGCCGCCTTCGCGGTCTTCGAGTCCCTGCGCCGGCCGGCTTCGTCCAACTTCCAGGCGGCCGCCGCCCGCAGCCTGGACTGGTACGAGAACGTCGCCGACAAGATGCACCTGAATCCGGTGTCTTTCGCCTACGACTACATGCGGCGCACCGGCCAGGTCAGCCATGAAGACTTGCGCCAGCGCGACCCGGCGTTTACCGCGGCCTATGAAGCCCGGGCCGGCCTGACGGCCGACAACAAGGATGGCCAGACCATCCGATAAACCATCCATGGAGTATGGAGGAGACATGACAAAAACCCTGATCCTGGCGTCCATCGCCCTGACCGCCCTAGCGGCGGCTACCTTTGCGCCACCCAGCCAGGCGCAACCATCCGGCTATCCCAGCCACAGCGTGCGCGCCGTGCTGCCCTATTCTGTTGGCAGCGGCCCGGATGCCGTCACCCGCATCATCGGCGAGCAATTGACGGCCACATGGAAGCAGGCCTTCATCGTCGAAAACAAGCCCGGCGCCAACGGCTGGCTGGCCATCGGCGAAATCAAGCGATCAGCGCCGGACGGCTATTCCCTGGCGGTGGTGGACAACACCCACATGACGCTGCAGCCCCATCTGTACAGCAAGCTGCCCTTCGATCCCGTGCGGGACTTCACCCCCGTCGCCCCTATTTACACCACTAACTTCTTCATCGTCGTTTCGGCCAATTCGCCGTGGCGCAGCGTCACCGACCTGATCGATGCCGCGCGCCGGAAACCGGGGT
The DNA here is from genome assembly GCF_057334215.1 of Achromobacter maghribensis. NCBI lineage: Bacteria > Pseudomonadati > Pseudomonadota > Betaproteobacteria > Burkholderiales > Alcaligenaceae > Achromobacter > Achromobacter maghribensis. The sequence goes on from NZ_JBHFII010000044.1 coordinate 252,974, forward strand.
TGCTGACCTACGGAAGCTGGGGAATGGGCAGTGTGGCCCACCTGGGGTCTACCCAGTTCGAACGCAAGACCGGCACGACCATGACGCACGTGCCCTTCAAAGAGCTGCCGCAGCTGTACACGGCCGTGGCCAATGGCGAGGTGGACTGGGCTTTCGGCACGGCGGCGACGGTGCAGAACCTGTACCAGGCCAAGCGGGTCAGGCTGCTGGCCCTTGCGGCGCCCGCCCGCCTGGCGCTGTACTCCGACGTGCCGACGGTGTCGGAAGCCGGCGGCCCCGGTGATTTCGAACTCAAGACCTGGGTAGCCGCCTTTGCACCCAAAGGCACATCGGTCGACGTGGTGCGGCGCCTGAACGGCGACATCGCCGCCGCCTTGGCAACCCCCGCCGCGCGGGAGCGTTTCCGTACCTTCGGCTTTGAACCGTGGGCCGGCGATCCCGCAACGGTCGCCCGCGCCCAGGAGCAGGACTGGGCGCGCTTCGCCGACATCGTCAAGCAAGCCAACCTTTCCCTGGATTGATCCGCAAAGGAAACACCATGAGCCGTCCATATCGCATCGGTCAGATCGTCCCCAGTTCCAATACCACCATGGAAACGGAAATCCCGGCCATGCTCCGAGCGCGAGAGGCCATGCGGCCAGAACGCTTCACGTTCCATAGCAGCCGCATGCGCATGCATAAGGTCACCCCCGCCGAGCTACAGGCCATGAACCGTGAAGGGCTGCGCTGCGCCGCGGAACTGGCCGACGCACGCATGGACGTCATCAGCACCGCCTGCCTCGTGGCCATCATGGCCATGGGGCCGGGCTACCATCGCCAGACGGAGGACGAGCTTGGCGAGGTCGCCCGCGCCAACCACTGCCAGGCGCCCGTGATGACCTCGGCGGGCGCGCTGATAGACGGTTTGCGCCACCTGGGCGCGCGCAAGATCTCCTTGATGGCGCCGTACATGCGGCCACTGACCGACCAGGTGGTCACCTATATCGAAAACGAGGGCATCGAGGTGGTGGACGCCCTCAGCTTCGAGATTCCGGACAACCTCGAAGTGGGCCGGCGCGATCCCATGCGGCTGATCGAAGACGTCAAGCGCCTGGACACGCGTGGCGTCGATGCCGTCGTGCTTTCGGCCTGCGTGCAAATGCCATCGTTACCCGCGCTCCAGTCCGTGCAGGACACGATGGACATCCCTGTCGTATCGACGGCTGCGTGTACGGTTTGGCGCATGCTTGGGCACCTGGGCCTGGAACCCGTCACATCGGGCGCCGGCGCATTGCTGTCCGCCGGGTAGCAAGTTCCGCGGTGCGGATGCGCCCAGGCCATCAACCTGATCACGCCCTATAGGGGTATGCCGGAATGGAGCCTCGGGCGCCGGATCCGGATAATGCCGGGCAGACATGACCGTTTTTATTCGAGCCCGATGACTTCCCCCCTAGCCGAGACCATTGTTGGCGACCACGCGTCCATTGTCGCGTTGCGCGACCTTGTGTTGCGCGTGGCGCGCAGCCGCGCCAGCACCGTGTTGATCTATGGCGAAACCGGCACGGGCAAAGGCCTGGTGGCGCGGGCCTTGCATGACCATTCCAGCCGGGCCGAGAAAGGCTTTACCGAAATCAACTGCGCGGCCATTCCCGGCAATCTTCTGGAATCGGAACTTTTCGGTCACGAACGCGGCGCGTTCACGGGCGCCGTGACACGCAAGGAGGGGCTGCTGGAGATCGCGCATGGCGGTAGCGTGTTCCTGGATGAAGTCCGCGAACTTGACCCCATGATGCAGGCCAAGATCCTCACCTTGCTGGACAGCCGACGCTTCCGGCGCATCGGTGGCGTGCGCGAGCTGTCCTCCGATGTGCGCTTCATTGCCGCCACCAACAAGATCCTGCTGGGCGAGGTCAACGCTGGCAAATTCCGCGACGATCTTTATTATCGGCTGCAAGTCGTGTCGATCAATCTGCCCCCTTTGCGCGAGCGCGGCGACGACGTTTTCGTGCTGGCCGAGCGCTTTCTGGCACGCTTTAACCGAACACACGCCAGCGGCTTCAAGCGCATCGACCCGGGTGTCGAACAGGCCTTTCGACGCTATGCCTGGCCCGGCAATGTGCGGGAACTGGGCAATTTGCTGGAACGAATCTGCATCCTGGAGTCGGGCGACACGGTCGGCCTGGAACATCTGCCCGCACGCATCGTGCGCGGCGCGCCCATCACGGAGGCAGGCGGTTATGCGGAACGCACAAGCCGCTTCCAGCGCGACATGATAGAAACGGCGCTGGCTGCCGCCGGCGGCCATGCCGGGCGCGCCGCCGAGTCGCTAGGACTGTCGCGCCATGCGCTTCGGCACCAGATGGCCAAGCTCGGCCTGGCCGCAAGCGCCAGTCCAGCTTGAGGCGGCCCCGGCCGGCCTGCATCGACGCGAGCCGCCTTGAACCGGTTATTCCACGCTGATATGGTGGCTTTGCGCGACGGTTCGCCATTGCGCCAGATCGTCGGCCACGCGTCGTCCGAAATCTGCGCTGCTTAACGCGGTCGGCACGGTGCCATCCATATCCAGGAGCGCGGTCGTCTCGCTGGATTTGGCGATGCGATTGAAGGCATCGTTATAGACCTCGACCAAGTCTTGAGGCGTTCCGGCCGGGGCAAAAACGCCCACCCAAATTTCGATGGCATAGCCGGAAAGCAACGCGGCGGCGGCCGGCAAGGCGGGAAAGGCGGGATGCGGTTTTGGCGCTGTCGTGGCCACCAGCCGCACTTTGCCGCCCTGCACCAATGGCGCAAGCGAACTGTAGTTGGCCAGCATCAGGTCGATCTGCCCGCCGGCCAGGTCGGACGCGGCATTGGCGGCGCCCTTATAGGGCACGTGGGTCATGGACACCCTGGCCGCTTCGTTCATCATTACCGTGGCCAGATGGGCCAGCGAGCCGACGCCGGCCGTGCCGTAGTTCAGCGCCTCGGGCCGGGCGCGCGCAGCATCCAGCAAGGCGGGCAGATCGGCATAAGGCTTGGCACCAGACACCGCCAACACCAGCGGGCCCTGCCCCACCATGGCCACCGGCGCGAAGCTCTTGACCGGATCGTAGGGCATTCGCGGCTGCGTGGCTGCCGAGGTAAGAAAGGATGACGAGGTGAGCAGCAGCGTGGCGCCATCCTTGGCCGACCTGGCCACATACTCCGAACCGATGACGCCCGCCGCGCCAACGCGGTTCTCGACAATGACGATGGTCTTGAGCCGTTCGGCCAATTGCGGTGCGATGGCCCGCGCGATGGCATCATTACTGGCGCCGGCCGAGAACGGCACCACGATCTTGATCTGTTTGGGCACCGGACTCTGCGCGGCCGCGGAACCGGCTAGCGCGCAAGCCAGCAACGCCACGCCGCGAATCAGTTTTTTCATGCGTTTCCCCTTGTTTTGTGGGCCGGCGACGCCCTAGCGCGCGCCGCCAGCAAAGCCGCCTAAAGCGTCACGGGCAAATCCAGCAACGGCGCATACTGCTGCGCGCCGAAGATATCGCCGTCGCCAGCCGAGCCGCTGGGCCGCAGACGGTAGATGGTGAACTTGATCGCCAGGCCGGGATCGTATTCCACAAAGTCCGAGATGCGCTCCTGGCCGATGCGATACAGCGCAGCCATGGTCTCGCGCGTCAGGGCGCGTGAACGCCTGACGGCGTCATAGGTGTCGCGGTCACGGAAGATGATGTCGAACGTGATCTTGTTCACGCCCGCGTTCTTGCTACGTATGGTCTTGGCGAGTTCGCTCAATTTACGTGTGCTCATGGTCTCAGGCCTCGGTCATATGGGTTTGGAACAGTTCGAACACATCGTCCACGGGAATGGTGTGATTGAGCGTCCAGCGGTAGGCGGCGCTAACGCGCACGACCTCGTCCAACGGAAAGGCCACCGAACCCGCCGTCCCCTTCACGTCGGGCAGGCGCGCATAGAACATCTGGCGCAGGCCGGTAAGGGTCAGTTCTTCGGCCATTTCGGTCGTGGGGGCCACACCCTGCACCATCACGCAGAGTTCATGGCCTGGCTGCTCCCTCAAGGGCTCCAGTTCCCCCATCACGCCGTCGCGTCCATAGACCTTGTAATGCAGCTCGTAGCCGTTGTCGCCGAAGCGTTCGCGCACCTTCTCGCGGGCCCACCCGATGACGCGGTCGACATTGGCAATCGTGTACGGGTCGCGGATGCCGCACAGGCCGAGGTAGCGTTCGCCCACTTTGCCGGAGCCTTCCAGCTTCACGGTGATCTTGTCCGACGGAACAAAACGCGAGCCGGTGATGCGTGTGGTCTTCTCGCTGATCTGTTCATAGTGGCATTCGCGCATGTCGAGCCTGCCGCCGGCAAAGAACTCGTCGTAGGGGTTGGAACGCTCATACATGGCGTGTCCCGCCACTGAAGCGATGGTGCAGCGCTGATCGGGGTGCATGGCGGTGACGCGCACATCGTCATGGCTGATCTCGCCCAGCACGGTTTCCTTGCCGCCATACGGTTCGGCGCAGAACGACGCGCATTCCAGTACCTTGCCAAGGTAGTAGGCCTGGTCGGCGGCGTAGCCATGGTGCAGCGCCGGGGCGGCAAAGACCGCCGCGTCCGAACTACGCCCTCCGATGATCACGTCGGCCCCGGCCTCGAGCAGTCTCAGGTACGGCTGAACACCTGCGACCGCCACGATGCGGTCCGTCGCGTCCAGCTCGGCTTCGACCAGATCGGCATAGCCGTCCAGGCCGGCAACGGCGGCCCCCGCTCGCATCTTGGCGCGCACGAATTCCGGATCGACTTCGGAATAGAAATAGCCGATTTTGAAGGGTTTCAGTCCATGCTGCCGGGCAAGGTCCTTGATGATACGAACGTACAGATCGACTCGGCTGTTCGAACCCGTGTCGCCTGCGGACCCGATGATCATCGGCACGCCATGGGCGCGCGCGGCTAGCAGCATCTGCTCAAGGTCATGGCGCTGCCACGCTTCGGGGCTGGTCGACGTGTCGGAACCCAGCGGCACGGGCCCGACATCGTCGCTGCCCGAATCGGCGGCAATGTAGTCCGGCTGCGCAAGCACACCCGTCTGGAAACTCTCGGTACGCAGGGGCGCGAAGCCCAGGTGTCCGTTAGGACAAATAATTTTCAACGAGCGCATCTGTCTGACTCTGGTGAAGTGATGACAAGGCCACGCGAACCGTGGCAACTTATCAACGCAAACACCGTGCCAACTTGGAGAAAGACAGAAACCTCAAAAAAATCAATGGATTGGATTTCCGGGAATGCTATTCACAAGCCGGAAAATGCGTGATACACACGCAATATGCGTGAATTTCACGCATTGCACTTGCTACGCTGCCGAACGCGGCTTTCTCGCGCCGTCGATCCCCGCGACACCTGCATTCAACGCCAGGCGCTACCCACCTGGATGTATACGGCGTTCTGGTCCTTGCTGTGCGCGACGTCGATACCCACGGCAAGCCCTAATTTCTGCGCAATCAGATAGCGGAATCCCGTGCCGACGCTGACGACGTTGGACGTGTCTGAAAACGGCCGGCGCTCGCCATACGCCTTGCCTACGCCCGAAAATGCCAGCAAGGACCATCGCGGCGTCACGTTCCAGCGCAGTTCTCCTTCTGCCACCACCGCATTGCGGTCTTGGTAGCGGCCGCGCGACACGCCGCGCAGGTCGACGTACGGTTGTGCGTAGAACGGGACCGCCCCGCTGGTGAACTGCGCATCCGCGCGCAGCCCCAGCGTCCAGTTTGGCGCGGTCGGAATCCATGTGAATCCGCGCGCCCGATAGGTCTCGAAATTCTGGTCGCTACCGGCCCATGGGCGCGCCATCTGCGCTTCCAGCTCGACGTAGCTTCCGTTGTTGGGATAGAACATGTTGTCGCGCGTGTCGTAGTCCGCCACCAGGCCGACTTTGCCGATATGGCGCGCGGCGTTCAGATCCAGCGCATCGGCCGCGTTGCCTGTGAAGCGGGTCTGGGACCGGAAGTACGTGTAGCGCGGCCCCACGTACCAGGACGAACCGCCTATCCGCGCAAGCAATTGTTGTATCAGCATCGTGCCCTTGAGCTCGTAGCTGCGGCCATTCCCAAGTGGACCGTAATAATCAAGGTTCACGCGCCCCGAGACCAGCGCGCCAAGATAGCGGTACTTGTCGCCGCCCCAGGTATGGAAATGGAATAGCCCGCCGCCCCGCGACCCGTTCTCGGTGAGGCCTCCGCCGACCCCGGTGACGTTCGGCGGCACGTCCTTGCCATCGGGCCGCGTGGTGGACTGTTCCGCGCCGTCGGGCTCCGAAAAGTACAGCAGCATGACCCCGCCTCCGTATCCGACGGCGGGCTCCGTGATCACCATCGGCACCGGCAGCACGCCGTTACGGTTCAAGAGGAAATCGCCGGCGTCAAAGCCCCCTGCTTCGGCGTCTTCCGGCGCAGGATCAGCCGCTGATGCGGCCAGGGGAAAGAGGCAACACGCCACGGCGCGCAGCGTCTTCACACTTGCGGATCGCGTCCTGGCGTTCACGGCCTGCTGCCCTATTCCGCTTTCCCGCTCGTAAACCAACGCAAATAGGGGTTGTCGCGGCTGGCCGCCGCCAGGCGGGCGCCGTTGCGCGCCCATCCGTCGCGGTCGCCTTCATAGGCCGCCAGCGCGCTTTGATAGAACACGTCCAGCACACTGCGTTCGCGATCGATGTCCTGCGCCATGACGGCATCGACGGCGGTTAGCGGCGGTTCGCTTCGTTCCGAAAGCAAGGCGGGCAAGGTGCGAACGACCTCGCGCGGGCGAACCCAGGTTGCGTACTCGATCGCCGGCCGGTCATCGGTGACGGCGGGCGTCGACCCGGCAAAGCGCGCCAGGCCGTCGCGATCGGTCACCCAGGTGGCCAACAGCGCGGCTGGGGATGCGATCCCGACCTCGGCCAGCGCCGTTTTTACTTTCGGGTCGGTGAATCGGGCGGCAATGCGGGCGGCGTCCAGCGGCAGCGGAGCCATCGAGCCAATCATCAGCATTTCGTGGAACTCGGTGGTCCAAAGGGTGGCGTGCGGAAACACGTTGATGAAACTGGCGACCAGTGCGCGGGTGTCTTCCAGGTTCTGCGTGGGCAGCGGCAGCCACTGCGCAACGATGCCTTGCGGGTTTAGCCGCGAAGACGCCAGGGAATAGAAGTCTTGCGAGTAGAGATTGACCACGCCCGCGGCCGACGGCGGAGGCGGCTCCAGCGTGATGAGGTCGTAGCGGTCGGCGCTACCCAACAATTCCCGCCGACCGTCCTTCAGCCGCACCTCCAGCCCGGGGTCGGTCGACGCGCCATAGCTGCCCTTGAACAACGGCGCGGCATGCAGCACGCCGGGAAGCAGTTCGGCGACCACCCTGCGCTCCAGTCCGGGATAGCGCGACAATGCGCCTGCGGTAATACCGGTGCCGTAGCCGATCACCAAGGCCGAGCGCGGTTCGCCTGCATGCACGATCAGCGGCAAGAGCGCTTGCAGGCGCATATAGCGCAGCGACGGCATGGCGTCGCCGGAGTTGGATACACCCTGGATGTACAGGCGATGGAAGCGCCGATCGCCCTTCCCTTGTTCGACCACCGCGACCGTGCCGCCGTGGTTTTCTTCGTAAAAGGCCAGGTTGCCCCCTTGCGCGCCCGGCAAGAGGCGGGCCAGATGGTCGACCGGCATGGCAACGCCCAGAATGACGGCGGCCCCCGCGAATGCCGCGCCCAAGCCTTTGACCAGCGGCGATGACGCTTGCGCGCGCCATATCGCCACGACGCCGATGCAGCAGGCCATGACCGTCAACATTGCCAGGCTGCGCACCGTGCCTAGATAGGGAAGCAACACAAACCCCGTCACCGCCGTTCCGGCGATGCCGCCGAGCGTGTTCGACGCCAGCACCGCGCCCGCGCCCTGCCCTCGGCGTTCGGCTGGCACGGCAATGCGCAATACTGCGGGAAAGGCCGCGCCCAGCAGCAGCGTGGGCAAGAGCACCACGGCGCTTGCCGCCACCGTGAACCGCCCAGCCATGCCGGCCATATTGCTTTCGGTCCAGCCCAGAATGGACGCTTCCACCATGCTTTGCGCGCTGACCAGCCAGCGCCCCAGCAGCGCGGCTTCGACCAGCGCGATCAGGCCGGCGCCCGCCACCAGAAACCCGAAGACGCGCCAGGGGTCGCCCAGCCAGCGTTCGCAGCGGGCGTATAGCGCCGAGCCCACTGCCAACCCGGCAAGATAGACCGCCAGCACGATGGAAAATGCGAATGCGCGGGTGCTCATGAAAGGCACCACCATTTGCGACCAAAGGACCTCATAGCCCATGGCGACCGCGCCCGCGGCCGCATACAGTCCCAGCGCCACACGCGCGTCGCGGGGCAACGCCAGAGTCGGAGATTCCACATTTGGGGGCGGCGTTTCGCCAGCGGCCGGCGGATTTTTACGGTCGAGCGACCACGCGCCCAGTGCGGCAAGGAGATTCAGGCTGGCGGCCGCCCAGGCGGCGCCATGCACGCCAAGCGCGGGGATAAGAAGAAACGCGGGAAGCAGCGCGCCGATGATTGCGCCGCCCGTGTTGGCGGCATAGAGGGTGGCGCCTGCCCGGCCCACCCGTCCGGCGCCTGTCGCGCGCAGCAGCACCGGCAAGGTGCCGCCCATGAAAAAGGGAGCAATACCGACCACCAACACGACGGCAAGCCAGGCCAGCAACGGGCTGAACGCCTCGCCGCGCACAAAGGCCGGCGCGCCAAGCGCCAGGATTGCCGTCACGCCCACGCCCAGGACGGCGATGGCCGCTTCAATGCCCGCGTACAGCAGGAACGGCCGCGCGGACAGGTCGGCCCGGCGCCCCAGCGCCCAGCTACCCGCCGCCAGCCCCAGAAAGAACGCCCCGACCGCAGCCGCGATCGCATGCACTTCGACGCCGACGATCAGCGACAGTTGTTTGATCCACAGGATCTGGAAAATCAATGACGCCACGCCGGACAAGGCCAGCAGCATCGCCGCCGGCCACAAGGTCGTGCGGGAAAAAAAGGCCGCGCCTGCCGCAGGGACCGCCGTCATCGGGCGCGCGGGTGCATTCATGGAGTTGTCCTCTTCCTCTTGTCGGGTCCACCAACATACCAGCGGCGGGCGCAGCCGCAAAGCCGCACCCGCCGCTTACTGCTTAACTACCCTTCTTCTTCGCTTGCTGCGCGAAATACTCCTCGATCTTCTTGTCCACTTCCTTCTGCACCTGGTCGGTACTGAAGCTGGGCGGATTCTGGCTGGGCGGCCATTCGATGAAGGTCTGCAGGAACTCGCCAGCCTTGGCGGACCCGATGAACGCCAGATACGCGTTCTTGGTCAGCCAGTCGTTGTACTGATCGGACACGACGTCGGCGCGTTCATAGGGGTCCATGCGCAGGTTGAACACCTTGGGCACGCGCAGGCAGACGAACGGTTCCTTCCATACGGCGAACCCGCCCGGCGCTTTTTGTTCGCAAAACACGACCTTCCAGTTCTCGTACCGCATGGCGACCAGCAGGCCGTCATCGTTGAAGTAATAGAAGTCTTCGCGCGCGCTCTTGTCGCTCTTGCCGGTCAGGTAGGGCAACTGGTTATAGCCGTCCAGATGCACCTTGAAGTCCCGGTTCGCACCGGTGGGCCGCCAGCCCTTCAGGAGCTGATCCTTCACGCCCTCTTCGCCCGCAGCGGCCAAGAGCGTCGGGAACCAGTCCAGCCCCGAGACGATGTCGTTCTTGACGGTGCCCGGCTCAATGTGGCCCGGCCACCGGATCATCGCCGGCACCCGGAAGGCGCCTTCCCAGTTGGTGTCTTTTTCGCTGCGGAATGGCGTGGAGGCTGCGTCCGGCCAACTGAACTGATTGGGCCCGTTGTCCGTCGTGTAGATCACGATGGTGTCCTTGGCGATGCCCAGGTCGTCCAGCTTCTTCAACAGTTTGCCGACATCCTGGTCATGCTCCCACATGCCGTCGGCGTAGTCGTTGCCGGGCATGCCGCTCTTGCCCTGATGCTCGGGCCGGATGTGCGTGAACAAGTGCATGCGCGTGGTGTTCATCCACACGAAGAACGGTTTTTCCGCCTTGCCGTGCTTGTCCAGGTAGTCGAGCGCCGCGCCCACGGTTTCATCATCGATGGTTTCCATGCGCTTGGTCGTCAACGCCCCGGTGTCCTCGATCTTGCCATCGGCCGACGCCTTGATCACGCCGCGCGGCATATAGGCTTTGACAACGGGGTCCTTTGCATTTTTCGGAAAGTACGGGCGCTCGGGCTCTTCTTCGGCGTTCAGGTGATAGAGGTTGCCGAAGAACTCGTCGAAACCATGCTTGGTCGGCAGGTATTCGTCGCGGTCTCCCAGGTGGTTCTTGCCGAATTGCGCCGTGTTATAGCCTTGTCCCTTCAAGGCTTGCGCAATGGTGATGTCGCGGTCTTGCAAGCCCACCGGCGCCCCGGGAACGCCGACTTTCGACAAGCCAGTGCGCCGCGCGGATTGGCCCGTGATGAAAGTGGACCTTCCCGCCGTGCAACTGTTCTCGGCGTAGTAGTCGGTGAAAATCGCGCCCTCGTTGGCAATCCGGTCGATATTAGGCGTCCTGTAGCCCACGACCCCTTTTGTATAGGCACTGATGTTGGCCTGCCCCACGTCATCCCCGAAGATGACGAGGATGTTCGGCTTTTTGCCGGACGTTTGCCCCTGAGGGCTGGCCTGGGCATTCTGGGCCTGCGCGTAAGCGCCACCCATCACCGCAAGCCCGCTCGCGGCCACCAGCGCCGCTCCCAACCATCGTCTTGCTTTCATGCTGCTCTCCTCGCCCAACAGGGCCATGTACTCCCGAATCACACTTGCTCAAGGCTTTTCGAACGCGTATATCCGTTTCCACTCCGTCTTCATGTCAACCACCGTCCAGCCGCTGCGCTGCGCTTCGTCAAGCGCGCGGTCCAAACGCCCGATACTGGAATCCCGGTCATAGGCCCATTCGCGCTGCGCATCGGTGTGATGAACGATGCCGGCAAAGCGCTTGCCCGCCCCGGCAGCCGTCCACTGCAACATCTGAAGGTCGCCGTCTGAATTGCCGAAGGCCAACAGCGGCCGGCGGCCGATGTAGCGCTGGATGGCCACCGGTTTGCCGGGACCGTCATCGTTGAACTCGAGCTTGCCCTGGCGCCAGAGCACCGGCTTGTCGCCACGCATTTCAAACGTCGTGGTGAACCCGCTGCCTATGACCTGCTCGGGCGGCACGCCGTAGGCGGCCTGCGCCCAAGGACGCATGAACTCGGTTTCGCCGCCCGACACGATGTAGGTCTTGAAGCCGTTCGCGCGCAGGTAATCCAGCAGTTCGCGCATTGGCACGAACGTCATCGAGGTATAAGGCTGATTGAATCGCGGGTGCCGCGCCGTCGCGGTCCACTGCGTCACGCTTTGCGTGAAATCGTCCACCGTCATGCCGGTGTGCGTCGCGCCCACGATCTTCAGCAGGCCCTGCTGGCCGGTTTTGGCCAAAGCGGCCTTGTCGCCTTCGATCGCCGCTTTGAACGGCGCACGTTTGGCCCATTCGGGATGCGCCGGCGCCATCTCCTTGACCCGGTCCAGCGCGAACAACGCCTCGAAATACATGGGCTGCTCGGACCACAGCGTGCCATCGTTGTCGAATACCGCGATGCGTTCCTCGGCCTCGACGAAGTCCGGGCCGCCTGGCTGTGTCACCGCGCGCACGAAATCCACGATGGCGGTGCGCGAGGGCCCGTCGTTCCACGACGGCAGCTCTGCTTGCGCAGGCGGAGCCTTCTGCGGAGAGGCGCAGGCCGTCAAGAGCAAGGCGATGAAAGCCGGCGCCAACCACGCCGTCCAACCATGCCGTCGTTCAGTCGTTTGCGTCATCATTGCCTTCCTTGCGCATCTTGCGCTGTTGCAGTTCGCCCGGCGTGGACCGGGTTCAAATCGTCCGGCAGGGCATGCGCGGGCGTCGGCGCGCGCCGTCGTCGCCACGCCTGTCTCCACTGAGCCGATGACCGGGAAAGCATGTCCCGCCATGCCAAAGCGGACTGCGGCGCACCATAGGCGTCGCGCAGCACCGCCGCCGCCGTCTGCCGCGAATCCTGGCCTAGTGGCGCCACGGCCGCACGCAAGTCCTGCGCGCCCGAGGCCACGCGCAACCAGCGATAGAAGGCGCCAAGCGTTGCGGTTTGCCGGCGCGCTTCCTGCCGCCATGCGCGCCAATGCCAGGGTTCGCTTGCTCGCCGCGCCACGGCCGCTTGCACCGCGCGGGCGCGCAGCGCCACGGCAAGACGCCGCCACAAAGGCCAGGTCAGCCACAGCGCGACAGTGACAACCAGCAAGGCCCCGCCCCACGCCAGCCAGGCCGTCGGGATGACCCATCGCAGTCCATGACGCAATCGGGCCAGGTCTTCAGCCAGCGAGAACGGCGGAGCGACGGCAGGCGCTGGCGCCACGGTGAATTCCCGCCCGGGCAATTCCGATTTGGCGGGTTCGTTGGTCGCGCCATCGCGCCATCTCACGGTCAGCGGCGGCAGGCGATAGGTGCCCGCCGCTTGCGCGACGTAATCGGCGCTGTCGGTCCGCTGGCCCCCGACAAAACCGCCGCGCCCATCGTCCAGGGCGGTCACTTCCGGTTCGCGCGGGTAGCGTTTGAATCCAGGCAGGTCCGGCAGCGCCACGGCGGGAAGCAGCATCGCCTGCACGCCTTCGGCGCGCTGCGTGACAGAACGTGTAATCCGCCCGCCCACGACCAAAGGGTCGGGCGCCATCGAGAAGGCCTGGGCGACTTCCATTTTTCCAGCCGCCACCGCTTGCCCGGCGGCCGCCGTCTGCGCCAGCACGGCAAACGAAACGGGTTGGCTCGTTCCCGATGCCACCGGCCCCCCAGGACCGACCTTGGCCGTCACTCGCAACGCCGGCACCTGCATGGCGCCAGCGGCCGTGGGACTCAGGACATAGGTGTAGCGCACGCCGCTATAGGAAACCCCGTCTACGGTATCGCGCACTAATTCGCCTTCGCCCTGTGGCGGCGTCACCAGCACGCCCGGGATATCTAGCGCGGGCAACACCGGCGGTTGCGTGAACCAGGTGGGGGTCAGCACCTCAAGTTCCAATCGCACTGTCGCGCCCACCCGCACTTCCGCGGGCGCCTGCAAGGTCGCGGTGACGCGCAGGGCCGGCGCGTCTTGCGCGACGGCAACACCGAGCTGGCTGAGCAAGCCGAAGAGGCCAAGCAGGCAAGACAGGCCAAACCAGCCCAATGGGCTCCGCGTCAGGAACGGAAGCGCTCGATGCAACCCCATCATGGGCGCTCTCTCGACGCCGCGTCTTCGACGGCGAACCTGCCGCGCAGGAAACGCGTCGGCGATAACGTCAGGTTGCGCAACCACGCCTCTTCGGATGCAGCCTGCGCGACCGGAGCGGCGACCATCTTGCCGCCCTTTGCCGTCTTGTCGGCGATGGTCTGATCCGGCGGCTCGGCCTGATCGCCCTGCTGTTCCTGGCTCATCGCCGCCAGCAGCCGCTCGACGATGCCGCGGTTCACGGCGGCGGCTTCCCAGCCCGGCGACAGGGCCAGGGCGCGGTCGTAGGCGGCCAATGCGGCGTCGTATTGCCGCAGGCGCGTCTGGGTATTGGCCACATAGAAGACGCCCTCGGGGGTCTCGACCTTGGAAAACGCGGCTAGGGCGTCGGCGTATTTGCCCGCCTGGTAGGCCGCCCGCCCCTTCCAGTACGGATCCTGGAACCGCGCGGCGGCTTCTTCAAATCGGCCATTGTCGAACGCCCGGCGCCCCTGCTGGTCCGGCGTCAGAAACGCATCGGCCAGCGGATTGGCGCGCGATTCCGTCGGCATGCCTACCGATACGGCGATCAGGATCGCAGCCATCCAAGCCACATTCCAACCCCGCCGCACCGTCAACCATGCCAGCAATGCCAAGGGCCAGCAGAGCCAATAGCCCGCATCCTTCCAGCGTATGGCGCCAGACTGCGCATCCTGCACGGCCTGGAAGTGCTGCTGAGCGTGCAGCGTGATCCACTCCAGGTCGTCGGGCGTGGCGGAAAGGCTGCCCAGCGGCGCGCCGGCTGCCCGCGCCAGGCCTTGCAGCGCATTCTTATCCAAGCCGGATTGCCCCACCGCCATTACCAGCACCTGCAGGTCAGGCGCCGCTTGCGCGCGCTGACGTACCGCGTCCAGGCTGCCGGCATCGGCGCCGTCGGTCAGCAGCAGCAATGTGCCGCCGGCGCGCTCTGCCGCCAACACCTGCGCGGCCAAGGCGATGGTGCCTGCCGCGTCGCGTCCTTGCGGGCCGATCAGATCGGACGCCAACGCCTGGATGAACAGGTCCAGCAAATTGGCGTCGTCGGTGGGCGGCAGCACTAGATGGCTGCTGCCCGCGTAGGCGATCAGGCCCGTCTTGGCGCCGGCGCGACGCGCCGCCAGGTCGCGCACCAGGTGCTTCGCCGCTTCCAGACGCGTGGGCGGAACATCGGCGCCGTCCATGGACGGTCCCAAGGCGACAGCCACGATCAGGGGCGCCACATTGTCCAGAAATTCGGGCTGGTCGCGATGCCACGCCGGGCCTGCGGCGGCGACGGACCCGATGGCCAGTATCAGCGCCAACGCGTCAATCGGGCGCGGCCCGCGGCTGCCGGGAGAACGCACGATCAGATAGGGCAACAGCACGGGCGAAATCCGGCTGGCGCGGCCCACGGCATCCCCTTCGCCGCGCCGCGCCCACCAGGCCAGTGCCGCGGCAAGCAGGCCCAGCAGCCACCAGGGACGCAGGAAGTGGAAGGTGCTTAGGTCGAGGTCCATGCATCCCCCTCTTCCGTCCGCGCTATCCCTCGGTCCGGCGCACGCCGGGATCGCCACGCCGACATGGCGGCCACGCCGTGCCAGGCGGCCAGCAGGCACAGAGCCAGCCCAAGCGGCAGCCAGAAATAATCCCGCTTGGGTTGGTGCCGCAACGTCTTGACCTCCTGCGGCGTGATGCGGTCCAGCGTGTCATACACCGATTGCAGGCTGGCCAGGTCTTCGGCCTTGAAGAACTGGCCATTCGTTGCGCGGGCAATTCCTTCCAGCACGCCGAAGTCAACCCGGTCTTCGCCGCTTGCCGCCGGATCGCCAATGCCGATGGTATGCACGATGATGTGGTGCTGGGCGGCCAGCGAAGCGGCGCGCGCTGGCGGCACGGCGCTTCCGGTGTCGTTGCCATCGGTCAGCAGAATCAATACCTTGTCCCGCTCTTTCGCGGCATCCAGCATCCGTATGCCCAGGCCGATGGCGTCGCCAATGGCCGTGTTGGGGCCCGCCATGCCCACGGCCGTGCGCTCCAGCAACAAGCTCAGCGCGACGTGGTCGCCCGTCAGCGGTGCCTGCGGATACGCGCTGGTGCCAAACACGATCAGCCCCAGCCTGTCGTCCGCCCGCTTGGCGATAAAGTCCGCCACGACGGCCTTGACGGCCTTCCACCTTGACTCGGGCCGCCCGTCGGCGTTCCGGAAATCAGCGGTATCCATCGACTGGGAAATGTCCACGGCCAGCAAGACATCGCGAACCGCTTCGGTGTGTGTCAGCGGCGGTTCGACCCATTGCGGCCGCGCCAGCGCCAGCACCATCAACAGCCAGACCACCACGTTCAGCCAGAGCTGGCCGGGGCTGGCCCGCACACCGGGCCGCGATGGTGACTGCCCCGTGACCGCGGCGACGGAATCGAAGAACGGCACGCGCAGCGCGTTGCGCTGCTGCACATAAGCGGGCAGCCAGCGATACGCGGCCAGCGCCAGCGGCGCGGCGGCAAGCAACCAGGGATATTCAAGCCGCCACATGGTGCTTCACCATCCAGTCGCGGCTTGCGCGGATCAATTGCGTCAGGGTGGCGTTATCCAGTTCACGCACTGCCTCGTCCGGCGCGTACGCCAGCAATCGCATCAACGCTGGAGCCTCTTTCGGGAATCCCTGCGGTACGTCGCGTTCCAGGTAGGCCAGCCACGACTGGCCGCTCAGTGATGCCACGCCGGCGCGCCCGCCGGACGCCTGGGCCGCCAGCGCCGTTCGCTTCAGCAGCGCCGGCAGGCCGCGCGCCGCCAACGGATCGCGTTCGGCCTCCCGCGCCAGCTGCTGTAACGCCTTCAACGCCTGCCGACGGTAGAGATTCCGTCGGCGGCGGCGCCAAATGGTCACTGCGGCCCATGCGCCGCCAACCCCCAACACAACGGCCAGCACGGCCCAGCCCCAAGTCTGGGGCCAGTACGAGACCGCTGCCGGCAACGGTAGCTCGCGCAACGCGTCCAATCCTGGCAGCGCGTCGCTCATCCCAACGCCCGTTGTCGCGTGGGCGCAGCCAACGCCGTCGCCGGTTTGCCGAGTTCGCGGCGCAGCTGGGCCAGTTCGTCTTCCGCCGTATCGATGGACAGCAACGGTACGCGGCTGCGCCGCAGCAGTTCCGCGACTTGACGCAGGCGCTCGCTGAAAAAATGCGCAAGCGGTTCGCGTTCTCGCTGCCTGCCCACCGCAACTTCCAGCTGCAGTTCGCCTTGCGTGACGACCAGCCTGCCGTTGCGGGGCAATTGTTGCGCCATCGGATCGAACACCAGCATGGCCAGCACATCGTTGTGGGCGGCCAGAAGACGCAGCGTGCGCAACGTTTCCTCGTCCGCGCCGGCGAAATCGCTGATGACGCAGACCAGGCAATCGTGCGGCGCGTTCAACAAGGTGTCGCGCAATGCGCGGTTCAGCCCCTGCGCGGCGGGCGCATCCGGCTGCGCCGCGGACAAGTTGGCATTCGCGCGAGCGACTTCAGCCAGCAAGGCGCGGACCCGGTCGCGGCTGCGCAACGGCTTGAACGCCTTCACCCCGGCGTCGTCGAATACCAGGCCACCGACACGGTCCCCTCCTCGATACGCGATCCAGGCTGCAATCGCCGCAAGCCGCGCCGCCACCGCGCACTTGAATGCGCGCACCGATCCGAAGTACATGCTCATGCGTTGATCGACCACGATCATGGCCGGGCGGTCCCGTTCCTCGGTGTACGAACGCACGAACGGTTTGCCGTAGCGCAGGGACGCGCGCAGATCCAGACGGCGCAGGTCATCGCCCGCCACGTAGCGGCGAAGTTCGGCAAAATCCAGCCCCCGCCCCCGCAAACGCGACCCGTGCGGCCCGGCAAGCACGCTACTGAGCGGCTGATTCGCCAGGAACGACAAGCCGCTGGCGGCCGCCTCCAGCGCGATCAGCTCGGACAGCGGTGGATGAACGGGGTGCGGCATGCGGTTCATGGCGATCTCTATGCCGGCACGGCGACAACGTCCAAGACCCGGTCGATGACCTGATCGGCCGTAATCCCGTCCGCAACCGCGTCGTACGAAAGGTGCAAGCGATGGCGCAGCACTGCGTGGGCCACCGCGCGCACGTCGTCCGGCGCGCTGAAGTCGGCATTTTCCAGCCAGGCATGCACGCGGGCCGCGCGGTCCAGGGCGATGGCGCCACGCGGGCTGGCGCCGACCTGGATCCATCGGCCCAGATCCGCGTCGTAGTCGGCGGCGCGGCGCGTGGCGTTCACGAGGTCTACCGTATAGCGATCCACCGCGGGCGCCACATGCACGGCCGCCGCTTCGGCGCGGCAGGCGAACAAGGTCTCCTGCGACATCTGGGCGACGTCGCGGCGGTCGTTCGTGGCAACGTCCGCTGGCGTGCCCCTCAGCAGGGCCAGCATCGCCATTTCGTCCTCGGCGCCGGGGTAGTCCAGCTTGATCTTCATCAGGAAGCGATCCATCTGCGCCTCGGGCAAGGGATACGTGCCTTCTTGTTCGATCGGGTTCTGCGTGGCCAGCACCATGAACAGCGCAGGCATCTTCCGCGTGTTGCCACCGACGGTGATCTGCCTTTCCTCCATGGCTTCCAGCAGCGCGGATTGCACCTTGGCCGGCGCGCGGTTGATTTCGTCGGCCAGGATCAGGTTGCCGAACAGTGGCCCGGCCTGGAACGCGATGCGGTTGTGTCCTTCGGCATCCTGCTGCAGCACATCGGCGCCTGTGATGTCCGACGGCAGCAGATCCGGCGTGAACTGGATGCGGCTCATATCCGCCGCAAGGTGCGCGGCCAAGGCCTTGACCATGCGCGTCTTGGCCAACCCGGGCAGGCTCTCAAGCAGCACATGGCCATCGGCCACCAACGCGATCAGCATGTGGCGTATAACCGGGGCCTGCCCCAAGACCTGCTCGGAAATCGCCGCTTCCAACGCCAGAATTCCATCGCGCTGCGCCATGCTTATCCCTTTCGTCTGATGCAAAACGGGTAGATTTCGCCGGGGCTCCTGGCGAGCGATCAACGGCTGGCGACGCGTCCCGGGCGGCTTTGCGCCTGCTTCCATTGATCAGGCGTCATCACCGTGCGAAAACCCAGGTGCGACATCCCGTTCAACGGGTCAGTGCCCCGGCGCGCGCTGGCCCGATAACTGATGCAGTACGTATCGCTGCACAGGAACGAGCCGCCGCGCGTGACGCGCTTGGGCGCGGAAGCCGGCACGTTTCCGTCGTCGGGATCGAAGCTGTCAGCCGGGCCGGCGGGATCTTGCGGCGGCTGACGATACTGAGCCTGAATGCGAAATGCATCGGCGCGATACCAGTCGGCCGTCCATTGCCAGACGTTCCCCGCCATGTCATACAGGCCGTAGGCATTGGGAGGGAACGAACCCACTGGCGTCGTGCCAACTTGAATCTTCTCGTCCTTGACGACCGGGAACGGCTGCTGTTGCTGCGTATCCCAGATGTTGGCCATGGGTTTTCCATCAGGACTAAGCTCGTTGCCCCAAGCGTAGGTCGCCTGCTCCAGGCCACCGCGCGCGGCAAATTCCCATTCCGCTTCCGTGGGCAGGCGCTTGCCCGCCCATTTGGCATACGCCTGCGCATCCTCATACGACACTTGCACGACCGGATGGTCGTCCTTGCCGTCGATGCTGCTGTCCGGGCCTTGCGGTTTACGCCAACTTGCGCCGGGCACGAACCGCCACCAGCGGGTGTAGTCGCGCAACGACACTTCGGACTCGGATCCCACAAAAACCATGGCGCCCGGCACAAGCAGGCTGTCGTCCGGACGCGGCGTGCCCGGCGGCAACTGAACCTTCAGGTCTTCCCACTTGGGCTTTTGCTCGGCCGTCGTCACATAGCCCGTCGCCTCGACAAAACGGCGGAACTCGGCGTTCGTGACATCGTGGGTGTCCATCCAGAAGCCGCTTACCCGAACGCTATGCGGGGGCAGTTCGTTCGGCTGCGAGAGTTTGTGGTTGTTGCCCATGAGGAATTCCGCAGGCGGAATCCAGGCCATGCCGGCGGGCCCCTGCTTGCCGTCGCCTAGCGTGGCCACCACGGCCGCGGGTTTGGGCGTC
>NZ_JBHFII010000044.1:272404-289135 GCF_057334215.1 Achromobacter maghribensis
GGTTTGGGCGTCAGGCTCCCCCCCGCGACATAGGCGCCCAGCGCGCTGGCGCCAAGAAGGACACCGGCTATCGTCAATCCAACTTTCAGTTGTTGCTTCACGCGCCCCTCCGTACTGCGATGGAAACGAAACGGTGCGCCGTTACGCTGGCGCATGGGTATCACGAATTGCTTGTCACGCTGAATCGGAAATACATTCGGCGAATGCCGACGGAGGCCTTCAAAACACACGTTGCCCGCATGGGCAATCAATCCACACTGAAAGCGTGGCGATCCTTACCCCTGATCCAGTTTGGCGGACGGCCGATGCCGTTCCACGTCTGGCCGGTATCCGGGTGGCGATAGCGCACCAGGTCGGAAAGATCGGGGCCAAACAAATGGTCTGGCTTTATTCCATATTCTTTTATCTTGCGCCGCATGTCGACAAGAATGATCTGCAGCTCCTGGCGACGCAGGCGTTCTGCCTCTGCCTCAAGCGTGCGTATGCGCGCCTTAACCTGCCGATAATGCTCCTCCATGGACCCACCTCTCAGCCGTTCGGTGCGTGCGTTAAAAATAACGGGTCGCGATTGTTGGCGATATCCGAAAAGCGAAATCTTTGGAGGACAATTTGTTATTGTTAGCTACGAACGCGCCGCAGCGTGTCACGTGGCGATTCGCCGAATGCCTGCCTGAAATACTGGGCAAACCGCGACATGTGCCGAAACCCCCACTTCGTCGCAACCTCGGACACGCTACTCTGGCCGTCCGTAAGCAGGTCGCGCAATGCGCCGTTCAGCCGGGCGGTCATGAACCAGCGTCCCGGTGTCATACCCACGCTGCGCCGGAAAATCAATTCCAACGAGCGCAGGCTGTAGCCGCTGCGCCGCGCAATCTCGGCCATCGCGACATCGGCGTCTTCGCCCGAAAGGACCAAACGCTCGCAGGCGGAAATCAAGTGGTGATGACGCCGTTCGACGAGGGAGCGCGCCGCCTCACGCGCGGGCGTCGCGCTGCCTAACGCGTCGATATAGCCGTTCAGGAGCGACTCGCGGATCACCGCGGCCAGTTCGGGGGCCAGTCCGCCAGCGGGTTGCACCCGTCTGGCCACATCGAATGCGTCATCGGCCAGGCACGTCAATGCGTAGCGGCCACCCACCGTCAGGTGCAGGGACTGCGCCGACTGCCTCGGCAGCGCCAGCGTAAACCCCAACCTGCGCGTCGCCTCCAATTGGAGTACCGCTTCCGGGACAAAGAGATTCACCCAACGCGATGGGCCGGACGCGTGATACAGCAGTTCCAGGCTTGCTGGATAAATCTGTATTTCATCCCCACCGATCGACGTGGTGTTGACTTTCGTTTGGTCGCCGCCACCCGCCATGAATCCGATGCAAATACCGTCTTCGGGCATGCACCCTTGCGCTATCACGGGAAAGTCATAACACCCGGTTTCCAATCGGATGTCGCCAAGCACCAGACGTTGATGTTGCAGCAAGGTTTGCCGGGACGAAAGCAGGCGATGTTCGAAGCGGCCGCCGTAGACCACATCGAACGCCTGCGACGGCTCGAAACCCGAATAGACCTGCGTCATGTATACCGACTGAAAGGACATGGCAAAACCCCTGCATGATTTCGCTTTTCGGATAATGGCCGACAGAGATTATCACCGGGCGATAAATCGCTACAAGGCTGGAGGCCGTCTTTAATCGGTATACCTTGGAATCGTTACGGACTAGGGGCAGGACGTTGCGTACGCCAGCCCCATTTTCGGGAGAGGCGTTGCTCAGGTCTTTTTTCTGCGACGCCCCGCTCCAGGCTACAGCCGGTTCAGGCTGTACACGGACGCTGGCGGCAGGTTCAGCGGTACGAAGCGCTCCCTACGGGCCGACAGCCCGCAGGCGTCCAGCACGCTTTTTGATATCGGGCACCGCACGCCATAAGTGAAGAAGTGCATGGCCGCCCCGGGCCGCAGGGCCTCGAAGACCGCCGTCAGCAATTGATGATGATGCGCCCCGCTCATGTTCCGCAGCGGCAGGCCACAGATGGCGGCGTCGATCCCATCGAGTTCGGGATGCAGATGCCTGGACAAGTCTTGCGCCGACACCTGCAGCACGGCGGCTTCGGGAAACTGCGTCTTCAAGCTTGAACTCATGTCCGAGTCCTGTTCGACCAGGACCAGACGGGAAGGATGGACGCCCTTGCGCAGCAGTTCGCGGGTGAACACGCCCGTGCCGCAGCCCAATTCCAGGACTTTTCCCGCCATGGCGGGTACCGCCGCGGTAATGGCGGCGGCCAGGGCGGGGCCGGACGGTGACACGGCGCCGATGGCAGAGGGGTTGGACAACAGGGCTTTGACGAACTGCTTGCGCTCTTGCAGCCAGCTCATCCGCCACGACGAAGGATGGCTGTGACGGGTGCCGGTCTTGCACGACGACGAGGAATGCATGGGTGCCTTTTATCTCCGGATTTTTGAACCCCGCGCACGCCGTATTGCTACGCGGCATGGGAGAACTACGCAGACATTACCTGTACCAGGCGGCCCAGGCTGGCAACCGGACGTAAGCAGGCTTATCAAATGGCGGCGGCGCGGCCCTCCAGCCTCCTTAGCGGGCGGCCGGCGCTGTCAGCTTGCGTTGCAAGTCCCTGCCCGGCGTCGTCATTCGCAGCACCCGCCACGGGCACCACGTTGCCCGGCCACGCGGCCTGCTTCGCTGAAATCCGCCCCGCCGGTGTGTCGCAAACGCCGTCCTATTTTCAGAACGCTGCTGGCGGAATTCGCGTACTACCGCGCCCGCCGTTCTTCTCCTATCGTCAACGACAGCAAATATCCGCGCAGCAGATGAGCACTCCTCTCGCCGCCGGGCACTTGCCTCTTTTCGATTTTCCAAGGAGTCCTTCCATGAGCACCCCAGCAAACTTCAACGGCGCCCGCCCCGTCATCGACCCCGATCAGGCCGCCATGCTGCTGATCGACCACCAAAGCGGGTTGTTCCAGACGATCGGCGACATGCCGTTCACGACGGTGCGCTCGCATGCCGGCGCCTTGGCGAAGATGGCCACGCTGACCAAGATGCCCGTCATCACCACGGCCTCCGTACCGCAAGGCCCCAATGGCCCGCTCATTCCGGAAATCCACCAAAACGCGCCGCATGCCAGGTACGTTGCGCGGCGCGGGGAAATCAATGCGTGGGACAACCCCGAGTTCGTGGCGGCCGTGAAAGCCACGGGCCGTAAGCAGTTGATCATTGCCGGCACCATCACCAGCGTGTGCATGGCGTTCCCGAGCATCGCCGCGGTGAACGAAGGCTTCCAGGTGTTCGCCGTGATCGACGCGTCGGGCACGTATTCCAAGATGGCACAGGAAATCACCATGGCCCGGGTCGTTCAAGCCGGCGTCGTGCCGATGGACACCGCCGCCGTGGCGTCCGAACTGCAACGCACCTGGCACCGCGAGGACGCGGCGCAATGGGCCGAACTGTATGGCGCGATCTTCCCGTCGTACCAGTTGCTGGCCGAGAGTTATGCCAAGGCGCAGGAAGTCGAGAAGAACCAGGAACTGCTGGACTCCCAGCGCGGGTAGTTTCAACATCCACACCGGGGCGTCGCCGGGCGGCTGGCGCCCAGCCGCCCTAGTCGATGCGCGCGATTTCGGCCCCGGCCGCCACCGCCTTGCCTGCGGCCGCCTGGTGCTTGAGCACGCCGTCGCGATGCGCCAGCACCTGCATTTCCATCTTCATGGCTTCCATCGTGGCGATTAGGTCGCCTTGCTTGATGGTGGCGCCGTCTTCGGCGTTCCACGACTGGAGGGTGCCCGCGATGGGCGCCGCCACGCTGTGGGCGCTGGCCGGGGCCGACGCGCCAGCCATGCCGGCCGCCTCGGGACCCGCTGCGGCGCCTGCGGATTGCAGGCCGCGCAGCAACTCGGCGGGCAGGCCCAGCGACACGCGGCGGCCATCGATCTCGACGGCGGTGCGGTGCAGGCTTGCGTTACCCAGCGGCGCCGGACGCACGGCGGCCTCCAGGTCATTCGCGAAGTCGGTCTCGATCCAGCGGGTATGCACCTTGAAGCCTTCACCGTCGCCGATGAAATCGGCATGGTCCAGCACGGCCCGGTGAAACGGCAGCACCGAGGCCACGCCTTCGATGCGGAATTCGGCCAGTGCACGGCGGGCCCGTGCGATCGCCTGCGCCCGGGTGGCGCCGGTGACGATCAGCTTGGCCAATAGTGAATCGAACGTGCCCGGAATGGTGGAGCCGGATTCCACGCCGCTGTCGACGCGCACGCCCGGCCCGGACGGCGCGGCGAAGGTCGCGATGCGGCCCGGCGACGGCAGAAAGCCGCGGCCCACGTCTTCGGCGTTGATGCGGAACTCGATGGCATGGCCGCGTGGCGCGGGGGCCGCATCGATGGCCAGCGGCAGACCATCGGCGATGCGCAATTGCTCGACCACCAGGTCCAGGCCGCAGGTTTCCTCGGTGACGGGATGCTCCACCTGAAGGCGCGTGTTCACCTCCAGGAACGAGATGGCGCCCGACGCGCTAAGCAGGAATTCGACCGTGCCCGCACCGACGTAGCCGGCATGGGCGCAAATGTCGCGCGCCGACGCGTGGATGCGCTGGCGCTGGTCGTCGCTGAGGAACGGCGCGGGGGCCTCTTCCACGAGCTTCTGGTTGCGGCGTTGCAAGGAGCAGTCCCGGGTGCCCAGCACGACTACTTTGCCATGCGTGTCGGCCAGCACCTGCGCTTCGACATGGCGAGGATGGTCAAGGAACTGCTCTACATAGCATTCGCCGCGCCCGAAGGCCGTGACCGCTTCGCGCACGGCCGACTCGTACAGATCGGCCACGTCCTCCATGCGCCAGACGACTTTCAGGCCGCGACCGCCGCCGCCAAACGCTGCCTTGATCGCGATGGGCAGGCCGTGTTCCTGCGCAAAGGCCAATACCTCTTCAGCGCCGTTGACCGGGCCGGGCGTGCCGGCCACCAGCGGCGCGCCGACGGCCAGCGCGATCTTGCGGGCCTGGACCTTGTCGCCCAGCCGTTCGATGGTGTCGGGCGACGGCCCGATCCAGCTCAGGCCCGCGTCGATCACGGCACGCGCGAACACTGCGCTTTCGGACAGGAATCCGTAGCCGGGATGCACGGCATCGGCGCCGCTGCGGCGCGCCACGGCCAACAGCTTTTCGATGTTGAGATAGGTGTCGGCCGGGCGGTCGCCCTCCAGGCCAAATGCTTCGTCGGCCATGCGCGTGTGCAGCGCGTCGAAATCGGCGTCGGCGTAGACCGCCACGGACTTCACGCCGTAGTCGGCGCAGGCGCGGATGATGCGCACCGCGATTTCGCCACGGTTGGCAATCAGGACTTTCTTCATGGCTGGCATATTCAGGTTATGGCGTTGCGACCGGTGCAGCAGGGACGTCGACCGGGACAAATTCAGAAATGGGATTGAAGCGCACGCGCGCGCCGATGGGGATCTGGGCCGCGCGGTCCAGGTGCCAAGGGGCTACGGAACCGATCACCGGGTAGCCGCCCGTCAACGGGTGGTCGGCCAGGAACAGCACGGGCTGGCCGCTGGCCGGCACCTGGATTGAACCTTTGCGCGTGCCCTCGCTGGGCAGTTCGGCGTGGTTGGCACGTTGCAGCGGGCGTTCGCCGTTCAAGCGGATGCCCACGCGGTTGGACTGGGAGGTGACGGTCCAGGCTTGACGGGACAGCAGCGCCACGGCATCGGCGTCGCACCAGTCGGTGCGCGGCCCCAAAACGACGTCCAATACGACCTCGGTGTCTTGGGCTGGCAGGTCGGCCGCCGGCAGTTCCGGCGCGCCGACGATGGCGCCCTGCCCCACGGGCAGGATTCCGATGCGGTCGCCCGCAGCCAAGGCGTCGGGCCCGACGTGCGCAAGCGTATCGGTCGAGCAGCTGCCCAGCACGGGCGCCACGTCGAAGCCGCCGCGCACGGCCAGGTAATAGCGGATTCCCGCCACGGGCTGTCCCAGCGTCAGCGTGTCGCCATCGTTCAAGGCGATGGCCTCGTGGCTGGGCACGGTCCAACTGGCTCCCGTGGCGTCTCGTAGCGCAAGCTCGCCTTGGGCGCCCGTCACCGCCGCGACGCACGCGCCACGGGCGCGGACCTGGAAGCCGCCGTACACGATTTCGATGCAGGCCTGGCCCGGCGGGTTACCCACCAGCCGGTTGGCGGCGCGCAGCGCGCCCCGGTCCATCGCGCCCGACGCCGCCACGCCCTGGCGTGCCTGCCCGGGCCTGCCCAAGTCCTGGAAGACGGCTTGCAGGCCGGGCGCCACCACTTCAAGCGATGCGCTGGCCTCGTCGATCGGCCGGGACGCGGCTGGCGTGGCGCGCGCGGCGGCTGAAGGCGCAGCCGTCGAAGCGGCCGCGGGGCCAGCGTCGATGAAGCGGACGCGATAGCCGGGCTGGAGCAACGCCGGCGTGTCGCGAGACAGATCCCACATGGCCACCGGCGTTACGCCCAGGATCTGCCATCCGCCCGGGCTGGCTTGCGGATAGACGCCGCTGAACGTACCGGCCAGCGCCACCGCGCCTGCGGGAATGCGGGTGCGGGGCGTCTTGCGACGGGGCACGTCCAGGCTGGGGTCACCGCCGCTGAGGTAGGCAAATCCGGGCGCGAACCCGGTGAAGGCGACGCTGTAGGTGCCGCCGGTGTGCCGGCGCACCACTTCCTGGCGCGTGATGCCAAGCAGCGCCGCGACTTCATCCAGGTCTTCGCCGTTGTAATGCACGGGAATGTCGATCAGTTTGCCTTCGCGCGCGACACGGTTCGAGGTATCGCGGGCGCCGATATCGGCGATCAGCGCCTCGCGCGTCACGGTGTCTGGCCGGAACACCACCAGCACGGTACGCGCCGCCGGCACCAGCTCGGTCACACCAGCGATAGGCGTGGCCTGCAGCGCATCGAACAGCGCCAGGGTCTGCTCAAGATCGTCCAGTTCAACGAGCAAGGCATCGGTATTCACGGGCAAAAAGCGCACGAGGCCTCCTAGGCGGCAAACGAGCGAATGGTAACGCCAGCCTGCTCCAGGCGGCGGCGCACTTCGCGCGCCATGTCCACCGCGCCCGGACTGTCGCCATGCACGCAGATGGAGTCCGCCTCGACGCGCGTCAGCGAACCGTCGATGGCTTCAACCAGGCCGTCTTCCACCAGGCGCACCATGCGCTGCGCCACCACCTCGGGATCATGCAGCACCGCGCCTTTTTCCCGGCGCGACACCAGCGTGCCTTGCGGCGTATAGGCCCGGTCGGCGAACGCCTCGGCCACCACCCGCAAGCCGCGCTCGCGCGCCAGCGCCAGCAATGGCGAACCGGCCAGCCCGACCAACGCCAGCGACGGGTCCACCGCAAGCATGGCCGTGATGACGTCGTTGGCCTGGCGCGCATCGTGCGCAATGGTGTTGTAGAGCGCGCCGTGCGGTTTGACGTAGCTGACCTGCGTGCCGGCCGCGGCGGCCAGCCCTTTCAGCGCGCCAATCTGATAGATAACGTCGGCGACCAGGTCGGCGCTGGCGACGTCCATGTTGCGGCGTCCGAACCCGGTCAGGTCCGGGTAGGACACGTGCGCGCCCACCGCCACGCCGTTGGCCGCCGCGCCCTTCAGCGTGGCAAGGATGCCGGCCGGGTCGCCGGCATGGAAGCCGCAGGCCACGTTTGCGCTGGACACCAGCCGCAGCATGGCGGCATCGTCGCCCATGGTCCATGCGCCCAGGCTTTCGCCCAGGTCGCTGTTCAGATCTATGCTAACCATCGCTTGCTTCTCTATTGACCGTCAGAGCCGGATGCAGGGCGTCTGTTACAGGATTGTTCTACAATATCCATAAATAGTAGATCAAACGACAGCCCATTGCCTATCAGTATTTCCACTCGGTCTGCACAAAACAGGTGGATGTGAGGGGCAATCTTGCAAGCGCTCAGATACACTCACACGGAAAGGCCCTCCCGCCTATGCAGATTTCCCGTCAATGACCGATTCCCACGCGCACCAGACCCTGACCGACAAGGTCACCGAACAGATCCGCCGCCGGTTGATCAACGGCGAATTCGCGCCCGGCCAGCGCCTGTCGGAAGCGACCCTGACGCAAAGCCTCGACGTATCGCGCAATACGCTGCGTGAAGCCTTCCGCAACCTGACCAAGGAAGGCCTGCTGACCCATTCGCCCAACCGTGGCGTTGCCGTGGCGGTGCCCAGCATGGCCTCCATCATCGACTTGTATCGCGTGCGGCGCATGATCGAATGCCAGGCGCTGGCGCAGGCATACCCGCATCACCCGGCGCACCAGCGCATGCGACAGGCGGTGGACGATGCCGTCGCCTGCCGGCTCAGCCAGGACTGGCCGGGCGTGGGCACGGCCAACATGGCCTTCCATATGGCCATTGTGGAACTGGCCGACAGCGAACGGCTCAATGCCATGTTTTCGCTATTGCTGGCCGAACTGCGGCTGGTGTTCGGCCTGCTGCAAGACCCCGAATTCCTGCATGCGCCCTATGCCGAAATGAATGCGCGGATTCTGGAATGGGTCGAGGCCGGCGAATTCCAGAAGGCCGCCGATGCGCTCAAGGACTACCTGGCGCAGTCCGAGCGCATCGTGCTGGCAAGCTATGCGCGCCGCGTCAGCGCCTTGGGCGGCTGAGCCCGCCACGACCGCAGCGCGTCCACCACCAGGAACGCCAGCAGGCTCGCCCCCATTACCGGCAGGCACCACCCCAGCGCCAACGCCACGACCGCCACCCCAAGCCGCACCGGCCACGACAGCTCACGCCACGCTTGCGTCAGCGTTTGACCGGATGCGCCCGACACCGGGCGACGCAACCACCACATGCGGTAACCCAGAACAATCATCGTCGTCAGCGCCAAGCCGATGGCCGCCATCAGCAATTGGTTGGGCCAGCCGAAGAGAATGCCCATGTGCATGTCCACGCCCCAGCGGATCAACTTGGCGATCAACGGGAAGGTGGCGAAATCGGCGCGGCTGGTGATGGCGTAGGTGGCGGGGTCGATGGCGATGGTGTCGACCTGCGTGGGCCACGACCGGTCCACCTCCCGCACCGTCCAGGCCTGATCCGCCGCACGCGGTGGACGAATCTCCAAGGCGTCGCTGTCGATGCCGCCCGCCCGGGCGGTCTGCCGGATGCGGTCGATATCGCCCACCGCGGCGGACGAGGGCGCCATGGTCATGCCGGCCATAGAACCGTGATGATGCGCGTGTTCGCCCTCGCCTGCGCCCTGCCCGGGCAGCGCCCCCGCGGCGGGCAGCTTCGACGAAATTGACGGGGTGATCCAGCCGAGTTGCGCGCGCAGCTGGTCCACGCGCCCGCCCGCCCAGTTCGACCAGGTCAGCCCCGTCGCGGACAGGAACAGCAGGCCGACCGCCAGCCACAACCCCAGCAACACATGCCAGCGTCGCGTGCGCAGGCGCGGACTGCGTGCCGCCCCGGCCGCGTGGCGGCGGCGCGCCGCCCACCACATCGCCAGCCCGCCCAGCGTGGCAAGCCACATCCATGACGCGGCCAGCTCGCTATAGTTGCGGCCCACTTCGCCCAGCATCAGGTTGCGGTGCAGATAGTCCAGCGCGGTGCGAAATGGCAGCGTGCCGCTGGTGCCGTAGACGATCAGGTCGCCCTTGATCTCCAGCGTGGCGGGGTCGACGAACAAAGCGCGGCTTTCAGAATCGCCCAGGCCGGGCTGCGTGAACATGACGCGCGTGGTGTCGCCCGGACCGGGCGCCGGGCGCACCGCGAACAGGCGTGGCCCTGGGCCGATACGCGTCTGCGCCGCCTGGACCTGGCGGGCCAGGGATTGGGCCGGTCCTGTCGACGCGGTGCGCAGTTGGTCGGCATACAGCAGGTTTTCGATCTGGGGGGTCAGCACGAATAGCGTGCCGGTAATGGCCGCCACCAGGATGAAGGGGCCGACGAACAGCCCGATATAGAAATGCAGGCGGGTGATCAGGGCCATCAAGGCGCTGCGGCCCGCGGTCCGTTCACGCCCGGGCGCGGTGCGGGAATCCAGCGTTTGCGTGGACATGGGGGTCCTCCGAATACGAACGACGCCGCCCAATGCGGGCGGCCTTCATGCGCGCGATGCGCGCACGTCGACAGGGGTCATTCGAGTATCGAAGGCGGGGCGCGCGATCCCAGTGGCGGGCCGGCGGCCGGCATGGCCGGACGCGGGCTATCGACCCGTGCAGGCGTCTGCGCCAGCCAGCGCAGCAGCACCGGCGCCACCGCCATCATCGGCGGCACATCCAGGACCTGATGCGCGCTCAGGCCAAACGGGCATTCCTGTCCGGCCGCGCCATGGTCGACGGGCGCGTCGCCGCCATGATTACCGTGGTGGCCGTGGTGCGCGTCCATCTGGGCGGCCGGCGCGCGCAGCGCCGGCGGCAAGCCACCCCCTGCCGCGCAAAACCCCAGCGCCAGCCGGCCTTGCCGCAGCGCGTCGATATCCGGCATATAGCCAACCGGCACCCAGGCCCGCACCACCAGCAACAGCAGCAGCAACAGCCGCCCGACATCGGCGGCCAACACGGTACGAGGGGGGCGACAGGAAAGTCCGGTGCGCATGGGCCCAATCCAGCGCGCCGGCGGATTCCGGCGCCAAACTGGAATTCTACCTGCCGCCTTGCGACCGACAGCCCACGCATTCTGCTTGCGGATGCCTTCTTTCGGGCATAAATTGAGCAGACCCGTTTTGGGCTCGGGCCACCCTGCCCGCCCAACACGGCGTCGAAAGGTCGTTTTTTATCTTTTAAGCCCGCGAGGAGCGTTGCGATGAAAGTGAAACACCTGTTAGGCCCGGCAGCCCTTGCGCTGTCTCTGCTGTTCACCCCGCCAGGCGTCGCCCAGACCGCCGACCCAGCGCCCATCATTACCGGTAAGCAATGGACGGAGTCAGACGCCAGCCATAAGAAAGCCTACCTGTTGGGGATCGCCAACCTGCTGCAAGTCGAACGCGCCTACCAGGAACGGCGCAAGCTGAACGACACCCAGACGCTGGTTCCCCGGTTCACGGCCGGTCTGCAATCCCACACGCTGGATTCGGTGCGCGACGGCCTGGACCGTTGGTACGCCGCGAACCCCACCAAGCTGGACCGCCCCGTGATCGAGACCCTGTGGTTCGAGATCGTCGTCCCCGGCGCCAAGCGCAAGCCTTGAAGGAGCCGTCATGAAGCTTATTCGATCGATTGTCATCAGCGTCGCGATCGGGACGCTTGCTGCCTGCACGAACATGTCGCCGAAGCAGCAAGGCACCGTGTCGGGCGCGGCCATCGGCGCCGCGGCGGGCGCGGGCATTGCCGCCATTGCTGGCGGCAGCGCCTGGACGGGAGCCGCCATCGGCGGCGTGGCGGGTGGCGTCGCGGGCAATATCCGCGGCGGCAACTCCTACTGATTGGGCATTGCGCCCTGCTTGGCACGCCAGGCCTGGTAACGGGCCTGGTTTTCCTGATTCGGCGGATACAGCCCGGGCAACATTTCCCCTGCCTCGACCTGCTGCATGATCCAGCCTTCCAGCCGTTCCTGCTCGATGGCGATTTCCACGACTTCGTCCAAGATGGCGGCCGGAATCAGCACCGCGCCGTCGCGGTCCAGCACGATCACATCATTCGGAAATACCGCGACGCCGCCGCAACCGACGGGTTCCTGCCAGCCCACGAAGGTCAGCCCGGCCACCGACGGCGGCGCCGCCGCCCCGCTGCACCACACCGGCAGGCCGGTGCCCTCGACGCCTTCCAGGTCCCGGACCACGCCGTCCGTCACCAGCGCGGCCACGCCGCGCTTCTGCATCCGCGCGCAGAGAATGTCGCCGAAGATGCCGGCATCCGTCACGCCCATCGCGTCAACCACGGCGATGCAGCCTTCGGGCATGTCTTCAATCGCGGCCCGCGTTGAAATGGGCGACGCCCACGAAGCCGGCGTGGCCAGATCCTCGCGGGCCGGCACGAAGCGCAGCGTGAACGCGCGCCCCACGATCCGCCTGGCACCCGGCGCCAGCGGCCGCGCCCCGCGCAGCCACACGTTGCGCAGCCCTTTCTTGAGCAGCACGGTGGTCAAGGTGGCGGTGGTGATGCCGGACAAGGCCTGAACGACGCGCGCGTCCAAAGGCTGAGGTGCAATCGTCATGATGCAGGTTCTCCTGGAATGGAATTCGATTGTGACCCCGCGCAAACCGCAATACAACACGGCTTTTGCAGATTCAGAATCCGCTTTTTATACCTGCTTCCTTAGCGTTCCGGTATGCGCCGTGCCGCGCGCGCCCGCCTTTGCGCTTACCAGCGGTGCTGGTACGTCAACGTCAGCACCGTGCCGGCCGCCGGAAGACGGCTGGTGTTGGTGCCGCTGCGCATCAGTTGGCTGTACAGCGGGTAGTACTCACGGTTGAACAGGTTTTCGATGCCGACCGTCACCGTGTCCTTCTTGGTGAACTGGTAGCGGCTCATGACGTCCACCGTGAAATAGCTGTTGACCTCGCGCCGGCCGAAGCTGGCGACGCCATCCAGGCGGTAATCCTTGCTGGCGTAGTAGTTGGCCTGCAGGCGGTTGCTCCAGCGCTCGTTCGGCCGGTATTGCACGTAGCCAGTCACCTTGACCGGCGGGGTGCGATACCCCGTCATGTTGCGCCACTCTCCGCCCTCTGGTTGCTCCTGCCCCTTCATCCATGTAAACGTGCCGCCCGCGCCCCAGCGTTCGTCGTCCGTCAGATAGTCGGCGGCCGCTTCCACGCCGTACACGCGTTCCTTGGTGCGGGTCAGGATCAGGCCATTGTTGAAACTCTGCACGTCGCCCAGTTTCGAGGTCGTGTAGAACACGGCCAGCGACGCCGTCGTGTTGCCCAGGCCGCCGCGCCAGCCCAGCTCGTAATTGTTGGTCTTGACGGGTTCCAGGTCCGACGAGCCGATGTCGAAGCCCGGACGCGCGTTGCGCATCTGCACGCCGATGTCGGGCAACTGGAAGCCCTGGCTGAACGACGTGTAGAACTCTTGCCCACGCACCGGCTCGTAGCTCAGGCCCAGATTGAAAAGCAAGGCGTCGTAGTTCACGGTGCCGCCCTGCACGGTCGACGGCGACGGCACCCGCGACTGCGACAGCGGCACGAAGTCATTGAAACGCGCGGACGAATATTCGTAACGCACGCCGCCCTGCCCTGACCATTGGTCGTTGAAGCGATGTTCCAGCTGGCCGAAAATGCCCGTGCTGCGGGTGGTGAGTTCCGGCATGTAGGTCAGCGTGCCCGTCTTGCGGAATACGCGGCCGCCACTGCCGTCGAACGCCGCCGGATCAAAGATGTCGATCGGCATGTCGCTGCGTTCCTGGTTGAAGTCCGCGCCCCACAACAGGCGGGTCTTGTCGGAATCGCCCAGCGGCGTGTCGATCGTCAGGCGGCTGCCCATCACCTTGGAATTCTGCATGGCCTGGTCCACGTTGCCGCCCCGCGTGACCACGGCGCGGGCGTCGAACGGCGTGAAGCGCGTGTAGTAGTCGCGGTAATAGACCTGGGCCGACAGCTTGCTGCCCCACAGGTTCTGATGCTGGTATTCCAGGTTCACGAGCGTATTGCGGATCTGGTTCTGGTCGGCCAGCACCAGGCCGTCCAGCGGCAAGGCGCGCGCCGTGCCCGGCGGCAGGCGGGCCACCGACGGGTCCGACCCGTAATCGCTGTCCTGGTCGGCGTTGTAATAGCTGGCCGACAGTTGCACGCGCTGATCGTCGTCGATGCGCAAGCCGAGCTTGCCGCCCAGACTGTAGATGTTGGAGTCGAACAGGTCGCCCTGGCTGGGCTCGGAGGCGATGCGGCGGCCCTGCGCGTCGTAGGAGGCGCCGTTGTGGCGCGCGCCCAGATCCAGCGCGTAGTCGAGTTTGCCCTGGCTGCCCGCGAAATGCTGCTGCAATTGGCCGCCCAGCCCATCGGCGCGCAAGCGGCTCAGGGGCGACACGGCTGTCAGCGTGGTTTCGGACACCGGTTCGCCGCCTGCCGGCCGCGTGGTGATCGAGATGATCCCGCCCGTGGCGCCCGCGCCGTAGATCGAGCTGCTGCCGCGCAACACTTCGACGCGCTCGATGATGGCCGGGTCGATGTTGGCCAAGTTGCGCGACGAATCGCGGTTGGTGTTCAGCGGAATGCCGTCCACCAGCACGAGGATGCCGCGACCGCGCAATGTCTGGCCATAGTCGGTCATCGTGCGGCTGGAATCGGCCATGCCCGGCACGACCTTCGACAGCACCGTTGCCAGGCTGTCGGACCCCGTGCGCAGTTCCTGGAGGCTGTCGCGTTCCAGCACGATGGTCTGCTGCACCGGGCTGACCAGGTTGCTGGCCATGCGCGAGGCGCTGACTTCGATCGGCGCCAGCACCGTCGGGGCGGCCGCGCCGGCAGCGGCGGCGGGTTCAAGAATGATGGCGCTGCCTTCGTGGCGGGCACGCAGCGGCGTGCCGCGCAGCAAGGCATCAAGCGCCTGGTCGGGCGTCATCGTGCCGGACACGGCCGGCGCCTGGATGCCTGCCACCGATTGCGGGGTGTAGAAGATCTGCAGGCCATGCTGCTGCGCCAGCGTTTTAAGCGCGCCGTCCAGCGGCTGGGCCGGCACGTCCACCGCAACCGGGGGCGACGCGGCCCACGCGGCAGGCGCCCCCAAGGCGATCAGCACCGCCGCGCTAACGGCCCGGATCCGGCCGCCCATCGGCTGCGCGCGCTTGTTCTTATTGCGATCCACTTCATCCTCTCCTGAGTCGGGCGGTCTCCGGCCCCCTGGCCGGATGTGCCCCGCGTTAAGAGAGAAGACGCGAAAGCGGGAAAAAACCTGAATGCCCGACCGAAATATTTTTCAAGGCGTGTGGATCGCCGCCTTAACGGGCCACGACTTCAGCGCGTCCGTCGGGCAACTTGCGCACCGTCACCGGCAGGATGTGCGGCAACGCGGTCAGGAAGGCGTCGGTGTCGTCGATGCGGAACACGCTGGTCAGGCGCAGGTCGGCCAGGCCTTTGTCGCCGCCAAGCACCACCGCCTGCGCGCGGTAGCGCGACACCTCGCGCACCGCGCTGGCCAGGTCGGTGTCGCTGAACACGATCTGCCCCGCACGCCACGCCAGCGCCGACGCCACGGGCGTCGCCTGCGGCGGCTCGACCTTGCCCGACGCGGTAACGCGGGCACCCAGCCCCGGAGTGACCGAGACCGCACTGGCAGCGTCATCTTGCCGCCCGGCCACCCGGACTGAACCGGATTCGACCAGGACGCGCACTTCCTGCGCATCCCGGCGCACATCGAAACGAGTGCCCGTCACGGTGGCGGTGGCCAGGCCGGCATCCACCACGAACGGACGCCGCGCGTCCTTGCCGACCGAGAAGAGCGCCTCGCCTTCCAGCAGTTCGACCTGCCTTGCGCCGGCGCTGAACCGCAGCTTCACATGGGTACGGCTATTCAATTCGGCGCTGGATCCGTCCGGCAACGCCACCACTCGCCGTTCTCCCGGCGCCGTGCGGTATTCGGCCGTCTGCACGGCCAGCGGCTGCTGCCGCTGCCAGAACAGCACGCCGGCCCCCACCGCCAGCGCCGTCATGCCAAGCGCCAGCACCTGGCGCCGGCCCGATGACCGCGCGCGCCGGCGCGGCTCGGCCAGCGCCCGCAGACGGTCCGTCGGCACCTCGGCGGCGGCTTGCCAGATGGATTCCAGCACGCGGTATTCATAGGCATGGCGGGGATCGGCCGCCAGCCACGCCTGCCACTCGGCCTGGCCCGCGGCGTCCAGTTCCCCCGACCGTGTCCGGGCGAACCATTTGGCGGCTTCGGCGCGCGCGGCATCGCTAGCTGGGCGCATAGGCCCCCAGCCGTTCGCGCAGATGCAAGGCGGTGCGGATCATGTACTTTTCGACCATGTTTTTGCTCAGGCCCATGCGCTCGGCGATCTCGGCCTGGGTCAGGCCTTCCAGACGTTGCCAGATGAAGACCTGGCGGCACTTGAGCGGCAATTCGGCCAGCGCCGTTTCCAGCGCCTGCCCCAATTGCTGCGTGCGCGCCTGCGCCACAGGGTCGCCCAGCGCACTGGGATGGGCCGCTATGGTATCAAGCGGCACCCACTCCTGCCCGCCTTCCCGGCGAAAGCTGTCGATTGCCGTATTGCGCGCCGCCTGGTGCAGATAGGCGCGCGGCTGTTCGACATGGGCGTAACCGGCCTCCAGGCATTTCACGAAGGCGTCATGGGTCAAGTCCTGGGCGGCGTCGCGGCACCCCAGCTTACGGGTCCAGACGGCGAGCAGTTCTTCGTAATAGGCAAGAAAGCCGTGTGGACGGGACCGTGAGGATGACATGGGGCGAGTTCTAGGCGAAGCGGCATGATAATGCTTTTTATTACCGATTGCCACGTTCGCGGCGGCGAACGGCACATCAGTGTGGCCGCGCGGCCTCCAAACAAGAAAAGCACGGCAGCGGCCGCTTTGTTGCAACTCGTAAGACACCGGAAAATTCTGCCGGATGTACCGGCTTTTCCGCACCATTGCGCCCCGCCAGCGGCGTCGGCATCGGGGCGATCACCCCTCGCGAGCGGCGTCGGGGCACCCCGGGCACGCTAATTGCGCCTGATGTGGGTTTTCCGCCTACGGAGAGTCCATGCCTGCCCCGACCGACGATTCCCCTCGGGTGTTAACGGTACTTACCGTCAACACCCACAAGGGATTCACGAGTTTCAACCGGCGCTTCATGCTGCACGACCTGCGCGCGGCGTTGGGGCGCC
>NZ_JBHFII010000044.1:289161-293951 GCF_057334215.1 Achromobacter maghribensis
CCCCCCCCGACGTGGTGTTCCTGCAAGAGGTGCTGGGCGAACATCAGGCACACGCCGAACGGCACCCGGCCGCGTGGCCGGCACTGTCGCAATATGAATTTCTGGCCGACACGCTGTGGTCCGATTTTGCCTACGGGCGCAACGCCGTCTATCCCGCAGGGCATCACGGCAACGCGATCCTGTCGCGCTACCCGATTGACCGCTACGAGAACCATGACGTCAGCGTGGACGGACACGAAGGCCGCGGCCTGCTTCACTGCGTGCTGCGCGTCCCGGGAAGCGCGCCGGTGCATGCGATTTGCGTGCATCTGGGTCTGCGGGAACGGCACCGCGGGCAGCAATTGAACCGGCTGTGCGAACTGGTTGGACGCGACGTGCCGGCCGACGAGCCGCTGCTGATTGCCGGCGACTTCAATGATTGGCGGCTTACCGCCGACCGCCTGATGGCCAGTTGCGGCACGCAGGAAGTCTTCACCACGCGCGTGGGCCGCCCCGCGCGCACCTTCCCCGCGCGATGGCCGTGGCTGCGGCTGGACAGGATCTACGTGCGCAATGTGCGCGACTGGCGGCCGGTGCCGCTGGCATCCCGAGTCTGGTCCCGGCTGTCCGACCACGTACCCATTTCGGCGGAGATCGCGCTATGACGACCGTTGATCTGGGGTGGCGGGAAGGCAACCGCTATACGCTGCTGGAGAACGGCGAGGCCTACTTCCCCGCCGTCCGCCGCGCCATCGATTCGGCCACGAGCGAAGTGCTGGTCGAAACGTTCATTCTGTTCGACGACAAGGTGGGCCAGGCGCTGCAGCAGACGCTGATTGCCGCCGCCCGGCGCGGCGTCAGCGTGGACGTGCTGGTGGATGGGTACGGGTCCGACGAACTGACGGACGAGTTCATCGGCGCCATGACGGAAAGCGGCGTGCGCTTTCACATTTTCGACCCGCGCCCCCGGCTGCTGGGCATTCGCACCAACGTGTTCCGCCGCATGCACCGCAAGACCGTGGCCGTGGACGGCCGATGCGCCTTGGTGGGCGGCATCAATTTCTCGGCCGACCACCTGCCCGACTTCGGTCCGCAAGCCAAGCAGGACTACGCGGTGCAGGTGGATGGGCCGCTGGCCGCGGATATCGCCGACTACGCCCGGGCGGCGCTGAAGCGGAATGCGCCGCGCCGTTGGCGGCGCCGGGCGGCGGCATCGGTGCCCGACGGCGATGGCGGCGGGCGGCTGGTCGTGCGCGATAACCAGGCCCATACCACCGACATCGAACGCTATTACCGCGCCGGCCTGCGTTCGGCCAAACACGACGTGCTGATCGCCAACGCCTATTTCTTCCCCGGCTATCGTCTGCTGCGCGACCTGATCAGCGCCGCGCGCCGAGGCGTGCGGGTGCGCCTGCTGCTTCAAGGCGAACCCGATGTGCTGGTGGCGCGGCTGGCCGCCTCGATGCTCTATGACTACCTGATGAGCGCGGGCGTCGAGATCTTCGAGTATTGCAAGCGGCCGCTGCATGGCAAGGTGGCTTGCGTGGACGACGACTGGTGCACCATCGGGTCCAGCAACCTTGACCCCTTGAGCCTGGCGCTGAACCTGGAGGCAAACGTCGTGGCCCGCGACACGTCGCTTAACCGGGCGCTGCGCGACAGCCTGGACCACCTGATCGAACAGGACTGCAAGCTGGTGCCGATGAGCCCCAAGCCCACGCGAGTGCTGCGGCGCTTCTGGGTGGGCGTGGTGGTGTTTCACTTTCTGCGGCGCTTTCCGGCCTGGGCCGGCGCGCTGCCTGCTCACAAGCCCAAGCTTCAGACCATCAAACCCGCCGCTCCCGGCGAAAGCGAGGCGGCATGAGAGTGTTCCGAACGAACTTCATGCGTTCCGTGCGCCACCGCTGGCCGCGCATCAAGAAGGTGCTGCCCTGGCTGATCCTGGCCCTGGTAGCGGGGCTGCTCTTCTATTTCGGGCGCTCGGTCGATTGGCCGCAAGTGTGGCAAGCCATGCGCCGCATTCCCGGCGACGCCCTGTGGCTGGCCGGCGGCCTGACGGTGCTTGGCTACCTGAGTTATGGCGTGCTGGACTTGCTGGGCCGCCGCTACACCGGCCACAAGCTGCCGATGCCGACTGTCGTGGGCGTGGCAGTCGTGAGCTATGCGCTGAACCTTAGCCTGGGGGTGCTGGTGGGGGGCCTGGGCGCGCGCCTGCGCCTGTATGCCCGATTGGGATGCCGCAAGGCGGTCGCCACCCGCGTCGCCCTGTTCGCAGCGGCGTCCAACTGGATCGGCTATGCCTGGGTGGCCGGCACGGTGTTCGTCAGCGGCGCCATGCCCGTGCCCGAGGGCTGGGATGTGGGTAGCGGCGTGCTTCGGCTGATGGGCGCCGCCATGCTGGCCGCAGGCGCCGGCTATGTGTGGGCATGCGCCCGCGCGCGCCGGCGTTCGGTTACCTGGATCGGGCAGCACGTCACATTGCCACGGGCCCGCATGGCGGTGCTGCAATGTCTGTTCGCCGGCCTGTCATGGATGTTCATGGGCGCCGTGGCGTATGTGCTGTTGCAGGGCAAGGCACCCTATCCCGTCGTGTTGGGCATTTTGCTCAGCGCCAGCTTCGCAGCGGTACTGACGCGCGTGCCGGGCGGGCTGGGCACCACGGAAGCGATCTTCATTGCCGTGCTGTCGCCCAAACTGCCGTACTCCGAGGTGCTGGGCGCGGCCCTGGCGTACCGGGCCTGCTACGCGCTGGCCCCCATGTGCCTGGCGTTGGCGGCATTCCCCTTGATGGAGGCCCGCATTGCGTGGCGCAAGCGCCATGCGGATGCAAGCGTGCCAGGCCACGGGAAACCTTCCCTGTAGCCAGCCCGGGCACGCCGCTTGCTGCTACCGCCGCCATGACAAAACACCCGTCCCCATCCGAGTCCGACCTGGTGGTCGCCTATCCCCGACGCGCCAACGCGTCGGAACATGAAATCGCGTCACAAGAAGCCCTGGCTTCGCGCCTGGCCGCGTTGCTGGGGCGCCGCTTCGAGCCGGGCTACCGGCCCAGCCTCTATCGGGATGCGCCGCCGCCCTACTACGTGCCCGACCGGACGATCATCGGCCTGGTCCGTGCCGCGCGGTTGGGCATCACGCGCGCCGCCGATCTGTATGGCGGCGTCGCCCCGCATTCCTTCGTCGCGGGGAAATCCATCACCCACGGGTTGCCGGACCCGCATTCCAAGGCGCCTAAAGCCTGGGTCGCCGGCCTGGCTGAAACCCTGCGCGACGTGGTGCTGACGGGATACACCGCCTTCACGCCGCAAGACGCGGAGGCCGCGGGCATGCGGCTGCTGAAACGCGGGCGGCTACGCCTCAAACCCCCCGATGGCACGGCGGGGCGCGGCCAAGTGGTCGTGCGCAACGCGGCCGAGTTGCACGCGGCACTGGCGAACCAGTCCGTCATGGCCATGCGCAGGCTGGGACTGGTGCTGGAGGAAGATCTGGAAGACGTCGCCACCTACAGCGTGGGCTGGTCCCGGGTGGGAAAAATGGAGATCTCGTACGTCGGCACGCAATCCCTGACCCCTGACAACGGGGGCGTATCGGTCTACGGCGGCTCTGAGCTGCGACTGGCGCGGGGCGGCTTCGACGCCTTGCGCGCCCTGGACCTTGCGCCCAGGGAGCGCCAGGCGGTAGACCTGGCCTGCCGCTACGACACCGCGGTGTCCACGGCCTACCCCGAGCTGTTCGCGTCGCGCCGCAATTACGACATCGCGTTCGGACGCGACGCCTCGGGACAAACGCGCGCCGGCGTTCTTGAGCAATCCTGGCGGGCGGGCGGCGCAAGCCTGGCCGAACTGGCGGCAATGCAGGCCTTTGCGTTGTCGCCCTCGCTGGGCACGGTCCGCGCCGCCACCCGCGAACGGTACGGCCAGAACCAGCCGCGGCCGATCCCGCAGCATCTGGTCTTTCATGGGAAGGACTCCGCCGTCGGCTATATCAGCAAATCAGGCGGCGTACTGGAGGATGCCGATGGCGGCGCATAGCGATCCCATCGCGCTATCGGTCGACGGCCAGGTGCTTGACGGCACGTTCCTGACGCCGGAAGACAAGGTGCCCGGCGTGCTGTTCATTCACGGTTGGGGCGGCAGCCAGGAATTCGACCTGTCGCGCGCCAAGGGGATCGCGGCGTTGGGGTGCGTGTGCCTGACCTTCGACCTGCGCGGCCATGCCGCCACCCGCCAACAGCAACTGCAAGTGACCCGCGAAGACAATCTGCGCGATGCGATGGCGGCCTACGACCGCCTGGCCGCGCACCCGTCACTGGACTCGGGGTCCGTCGCGGTAGTGGGCAGCAGCTACGGCGGCTACCTGGCCGCGCTGCTGAGCGGCCTGCGGCGCGTGCGCTGGCTGGCGCTGCATGTGCCCGCCCTATACAGGGACGACGAATGGCTACTGCCCAAGAACCAGTTGAACCGCGACGTGTTGCGCGCCTACCGCAACACTTACGTGCCGCCAGAGTCGAATCGCGCGTTGAAAGCCTGCGCGGAATTTTCCGGCGACGTGCTGATCGTGGAGGCCGAACACGACACTTTCATCCCGCATTCCACCATCATGAGCTACCGCTCCGCGTTCCGGCGGTCGCATTCGTTGACCCACCGCATCATTGATGGCGCCGACCACGCCCTGACGGAAAAATCCTCGCAGCGGGCCTATACGTCGATCCTGGTCAACTGGGTCACGGAAATGGTGACCGGCGCGCGGATGGGAGATCCGCGGCCGGCGCCTTGAGGCAGGCCGGGCCGTGCGGCCCGGCGCCGCGGCTT
>NZ_JBHFII010000044.1:293973-322388 GCF_057334215.1 Achromobacter maghribensis
CCCCCCCGCCGCGGCTTACCAATAGATGTCTTGCTTGTAATAAGTATGCAGGCTGCGCGCCCACGTTTCGTCCGCCATGCTGGGCCAGTTGTCCTTGTCGAAGCCCGGCGCGTTCTTCAGCGTTTCCTTGTCGACGTTCAGGACGAAGCACTTGCGGTCCGTGTCCAGCGTCAAGGCGCCCCAGGGAATGGCGAAGAGCTTGTCGCCGATGCCCAGCACGCCGCCGCGCGACAGCACGGCATATGCCACGCGGCCACGCGGCACATCGATCATGATGTCCTTAATCGATCCCAACTCCTCGCCAGCGGAGTTGTACACATCATTGCCTTCCAGCGTGTCCGCCGCCATGACCTGCGGCCCCGGGCCGCTCGGGTCGCTCTTGGGGCCG
Organism: Achromobacter maghribensis; assembly: GCF_057334215.1. Taxonomy (NCBI): domain Bacteria; kingdom Pseudomonadati; phylum Pseudomonadota; class Betaproteobacteria; order Burkholderiales; family Alcaligenaceae; genus Achromobacter; species Achromobacter maghribensis. The sequence continues at coordinate 294,362 of NZ_JBHFII010000044.1, forward strand.
CCCACGATGTTGGTTTGAGTTTCCATGGTCTATCTCCTTTGCCGGGCTTGCGCCCCGCGTTGTTGTGGCAGGAATCCCCTCCTCCGCAAGCGCCGTGCCGCAAGGCCGGTCAACTTGCCCACCACTGCTTGATCGTGGCGCGCAGGGCCGCGCCGCCCGTGGTTGCGCCCTCTTTGCGCAGCGCGGTCATGTACGCGCCGACCTGTTTCAACGAGATATGCGGCGGCATCGGCGGCACTTCGGGGTCGGTGACCATTTCCAGCACGGCTGGCCGGCCGGCGGCAAGCGCGCGGTCCCACGCGGGGCCGATTTCGTCCGGTTCGGTTACCCGGATGCCCTCAAGGCCCAGCATGCGGCCGTAGTCGGCATACGAAAACGGCGGCAGCCATTGCGAGTCGCCAAACCGCGGATCGCCACCCATGACGCGTTGCTCCCACGTCACCAGGTTCAAGTCGCCGTTATTCAGCACCAGCACCACCAGCGTGGGGTTGGACCAATCTTTCCAACGATGCGCAATCGTGATCAGTTCATTGATACCCAGCATCTGCATCGCGCCGTCCCCCACCAGCGCGACCACCGGCCGCCCCGGATGCGCCAATTTGGCCGCCAGCGCGTATGGCACGCCGCAACCCATGCTGGCCAGTCCGCCCGACACCGATCCCATCATGCCGTCGCGCAATTGCACGTCGCGCGCATACCAGTTGGCGGCCGTGCCGGAATCGCAGGTGACGATGCACTGCGCCGGCAGCCGCCGCGACAGTTCCAGGAACGGACGTTGGGGATTGATGCCATTGGCCTGGACCATGGCGCGCGCCGCCACCGTCTCGCGCCAGCGCGCCACGCGTTTTTCGATCCCCTTGCGCCAACGGTCGGACGCCTTCGGTTCAAGCCGGGGCAGCAACGCCTGCAAGGTCAGGCGCGCATCGCCCACCAGACCGGCTTCGACCGGATAGCGCAGGCTGAGCTTGCGCCCATCGACGTCGATCTGCACGGCCCGGGCCTGCCCCTCTTTCGGCAGGAATTCGGCATAGGGAAACGATGTGCCGACCATCAACAAGGTGTCGCATTCATTCATCATTTCCCAACTGGGTTGCGTGCCAAGCAGGCCGATGGCCCCCGTCACGTAAGGCAGTTCATCCGGCACCACCGCCTTGCCCAGCAGGGCTTTGGCCACGCCTGCGCCCAACCGGTCGGCCACCGCCTGCACCGCCTCGCCCGCCTCGAGCGCGCCCGCGCCCACCAGCATCGCCACGCGTTCGCCCCGGTTCAGGATCGCCGCGGCATTGTCCAGCGCCGCCTCCGGCGGCACGGCGGCGTGCGACGTCAGGCCGATGCCGGTATGCACCGTGCCATGCTCGCGGGGCGGCGCCTCCACGGCCTCCAGGTCCTGCACGTCGTTCGGAAAGATCAGGCACGTCACGCCGCGCCGCTCCATCGCGATACGCATGGCGCGGTCCACCATATGGCGCACCTGCAGGGGCGACGTCACCATGTGCACGAAGTCGTGCGCCACGTCCTTGAACAAGTTCACCAGGTCGACTTCCTGTTGATAGTCGCCCCCTAGCGCGCTGCGCGCCTGCTGGCCCACGATGGCCACCACCGGCTGATGGTCCAGCTTCGCGTCGTACAGGCCGTTGAGCAAATGGATGGCCCCGGGGCCGGACGTCGCCAGGCACACGCCGACCTGCCCGGTGAACTTGGCGTGGGCGCAGGCCATGAAGGCCGCGCCTTCCTCGTGGCGCGTCTGGATGAACTCCAGGTCCTTGTTTTTCCCGAACGCGCCGATCAACCCGTTGATCCCGTCGCCGGGATAGCCAAACACGCGTTGCACGCCCCATTCGCCCAACCGGGCGAGCACAAAATCGGAAACGGTTTTCAAGTTGACGCTCCTTGCCATGGTTGTCGGGAACCCCAGCGCGCCGCAACCGCCATGCCTGGCAGCGCCGTTTCCAGGGGAAATGGTGCGCCGCTCCCAGTTTTACAAAAGTCAGCAACAACGACACCCGGCGCCCCGGCCCCGGGCGGCGCGCCATTGTGGCGGCGACGCGGGCACGCCTCTTGCGCATTGAAAGGCTTACGGAATCGGGCCCCCTTTTTCAGCGGCCCTCCGACTCTCCCCGGAGCAACAAGCATGGCGACGACGACAATACTCATAGTGGCTGCCGAAGCATTCCCCCTTGCCAAGACGGGCGGGCTTGGCGACGCCATCACCGGCATGGCGCGGGCGCTGTCCGAACGCGGCATCGCCGCGACCATCCTGCTGCCCGCGTACCGCGGCGTGACGCGCCGCCTGGCGGGCGCGCGTGAAGTGGCCAGGCTGGAGGGCCTGCCAGGCGGCGACGCCCGACTGTTGTCTGGCGTGTGCCCCGCCTCCGAGCTGTCCTTCCTGCTGCTGGAGAACGACGCGCTGTATGACCGCGCCGGCCTGTACATGAACGATGACGGCCAGGAACATGCGGATAACGGGGTGCGCTACGCCGCCTTGTGCCATGCCGCCGTGCGGGTCGCGCAGGGATTGCCCGGCCTGCCCCGCCCCACCGTGGTGCATGCGCATGACTGGCACGCGGCGCTGACGCCGTTGCTGTTGCGCGAAGCGGGCGTCCAGGACGTCAAAAGCGTGCTGACGATCCACAACCTGGCTTTCCAAGGGCAATTCCCCCTTGAGGACGCCTCGGCCCTGGGCATTCCACCGGCGTGCCGCAGCGAAGACGCGATGATCGCCTGGGACAAACTGAACTTCATGAAGGCAGGCATCCGCCACGCCGACCGCTTGACGACCGTCAGCCGCACCTATGCCCGCGAGATCCTGACCCCGGCATTCGGTTGCGGGCTGGATGGCCTGCTGCGCGAGCGCGCCGCGGACCTGATGGCGATTCCCAACGGCATCGACACGGCCCTGTGGGACCCCGCGCGCGACCCGCAACTAGGACCGTTGCGCTACCACGCTGGCGACTTGGCGAACAAGCGCCTGTGCAAGACCGTCCTGCAGCGCGAGTTCGACCTGTTGCCGGACGCCCAGGCCACGCTGGTGGTGCTTGGCAGCCGCCTGACGGAACAGAAGATGGCGGACGTGGCCGCCGAGGCGCTGCCCCGTGTGCTGGATGCCCATGCCGACATGCAGGTGGCCATCTTGGGCCAGGGCGACCGGCGCCTGGAAAACGCGCTGGCGTCGCTGGCCACCCGATACCCGAAGCGCTGCGCCACGCGCATCGGCTACAACGAGACCGGCGCGCACCGGCTGCATGCCGGTGGCGACATCCTGCTGCATGGCAGCCGCTTCGAGCCGTTCGGCCTCACCCCGCTTTACGCCATGCGCTACGGCACCGTGCCCATCGGGTCGCGCGTCGGCGGCATGGCCGACACCATTGAAGACCCGGGCGCCGACGCGCCGCTTACCGCCATGGCGTTCGCCAATGGCCTGTTGTTCGATGGGGACAGCCCGGACGCCATGGCCGACGCGCTGTCCCGCGCGATGCACTTGCGCCGGCACCCGACGCTGTGGCGGGCGATGCAACGCAACGGCATGACCCGGGATTTCAGCTGGCAGCGCGCCGTCGGTCCGTATGAAGAGCTTATCCAGGCCCTGGCCGGGGATTCCACCGTCGAAGACGCCGCCGCCGTGCCCGCGCCGGCCCAGGCGTCCCAAGCATCCCAGGCGGGGCACCGGCGAACACGCCAGGCGCGCGGTTCCATGCCGATGCCCCTATAAGCGAGGCGCAACCGCATGACCGCCACCGTCCCCCTTACCCCGGCCCCCCATACCCCGCTGCGCATCTGCCATGCGACTCGCGGCTTTCCGGACGGCGCGCCGGTGGAAGGCGACGCCGAGTGGGACACCAGGCTGTCGCGCATTCGCCAGGCGGGGTTCGATGCCGTGCTGATCGAGCCACCCTGGTTGCGGCCCGCCGGCGCGCCTTCGCTGGCGCCCGTCGACGCCGACCTGAGCCCGGCGTCGAACCAGACAGAGCCGATCACTGACAGATTGTCGCGGCTGGCGCAGGCGGCCGCGAAACACGAGCTGGCGTTGTGGGTCCGCGTAATGTTCGACCGCGTCTCGGTGGATGCCAGCCCCGGCACCGCCCCGCCGGGCTGGTACCGCGCACACCCGGAAGACCCGGCGCGGGACCCCCGCCTGCCCGTCAGCGATTGGGGCTTGATGGCGCTGAACGACGGCCCGCCCGACGGCTTCACGGCCTCGTGGGGCGCGCGGCTTGCGCGCTGGGCCGACGCCGGGGTGACGGGCTTCCTGTTCGAGGCGCCGCAGTGCCTGCCCGCCGTTGCGTGGCAGGAATTGTTGGCCCCGTTGCGGCGACACGCTGCGCAACCGCGCTGCGTAGCCTGGACGCCCGGCATGAGCCCGCCGCAATTGGAGGCGTTGCGCAACGCCGGCTTCGACGGCGTATTCTCATCTCTAGCCTGGTGGGACTACAAGTCGGGTTGGCTGGCGGAAGAGGCCGCGCGGCTGGAGAAAGTCGCCCCCGTCCTGGCCAGCGTCTCGCCGTTGGAGGGCATGGCGCCCGCGGCCATGGCGCCGGCCGACCACCGCCGCGCCTGGGCTGCCGCCTTTACCGCCAACGGCTGGCTGGCCGACGAAGCGGATGTCGATTCGTCCGGGCCGGCGCGGCAGATCAACCAATGGCTTGGCGGACTGCCCTTGCAAACGGGCCGGCCCCATGTGCTGGGCGGCCGTGACGGCCGCGCGACGCTGGTGCTGCGCGACGCCGCGGAAGGCGCAACCGCGATTCTTGCCTTGAATCCCGCCGATTCGGCGCTGGCCCGGGTCGATTGGGATGCCGTGGCGTCCTGCCTGCCGCCCGGCGACATCGTGCCGCACCCGGACGCCGGAATGCCAATGCCGGATGGCGATGCCCTGGCCCCCGCCGGCTGCGCGGTGATGGCGGTCACGCCGATGCCGCCCGTGCGCGAAGCCTCCCGCCACCCCGGCCCCCGCACGGAAGGCGGCGCCGGTTTGCGCATCGCCATCGAAAGCGTCGCGCCCGCCGTGGACGACGGCGCGCACCCGGTCAAATGCGTCGTCCACGAACGCGTCACCGTGCAGGCGGATCTGGTGATGGACGGTCACGATCGCATTGCCGCCGAATTGCGGTGGCGCGCGGCCGACGAGCCGAACTGGCGTCGCGTGCCCCTGCAACTGATCGCCAACGACCGCTGGCAAGGCAGCTTTCGCCCGCGCCGCATCGGGCCGCATGAGTTCCAGGTCGCCGCGTGGTTCGACGTCTGGGAGACGTTCCGCCACGACCTCGAAGTCAAGCATCGGGCCGGCCGCGCGCTGGGCCTGGAGATCGCCGAAGGCCTGCAATTGCTGCGCGAAGCCGACAGGCGCGCCAGCCGCCTCCCCACCGCAAGCGATGGCGCGGCCGAGATCAAGCGCGCGCTGAAGGCGCTGCCGGACGTGCCCGCCGACGTCGCGCCGACGGACGAGCAGGTCGCCCTGTTGCTGGGCGCCGGCCTGGCGCACGCCATGCGCGACCTGGACGCGCATCCCTTTGAAACCGTGACCGCCACGCGCTACCCGGTCTGGGTCGACCGCCCGCAAGCGGCCCACGGCGCGTGGTATGAACTGTTCCCCCGGTCGCAAGCGCGCGAACCCGGTCGCCACGGCACTTTCGACGACGTCATCGCGCGGCTGCCCGACATCCAGGAAATGGGGTTCGACGTGCTTTACATGCCCCCCATTCACCCCATCGGGCGGCGCAACCGGAAAGGCCCCAACAACAGCCTGACCGCCGGCCCGGACGACGTCGGCAGCCCCTACGCCATCGGCGCGGCCGAAGGCGGCCACGACGCCATCGACCCCAAGCTGGGCACGCTGCCGGACTTTCTGCGGCTGGTGGAGGCGGCGCATGGCCACGGCATGGAAGTAGCGCTGGATTTCGCCATCCAGTGTTCGCCCGACCACCCCTGGCTGCAGGCGCACCCGGACTGGTTCTCGTGGCGCCCGGACGGGTCGCTGCGCTATGCCGAGAATCCGCCCAAGAAGTATGAAGACATCGTCAACGTTTCGTTCTACGGCCCGCCGCCGCGTCGCACCCGCAAGCTCTCGTTGTGGCGCGCGCTACGTGACGTGGTGCTGTTCTGGGTCGACCATGGCGTGCGTATTTTCCGGGTGGACAATCCGCACACCAAACCGCTGCCATTCTGGCAATGGCTGATCGCCGAAGTGCATGGCCAGCATCCGGACGTGCTGTTCCTGTCCGAAGCGTTCACGCGCCCCAAGATGATGTACCGGTTGGCCAAGGTAGGCTTCACTCAGTCCTACACCTATTTCACGTGGCGCAACGAAAAGGCCGAACTGCAGGCCTATCTGGAAGAAGTTTCGCAGCCGCCGCCGGCCGATTTCTTCCGCCCGCATTTCTTCGTCAACACGCCCGACATCAACCCGCTGTTCCTGCAGACGTCGGGCCGCGCCGGCTTCCTGATCCGCGCGGCGCTGGCCGCGATGGGCGCCGGCCTGTGGGGCGTCTATAGCGGATTCGAGCTGTGCGAGGCCGCCGCCGTGCCCGGCAAGGAGGAATACCTGGATTCCGAGAAATACGAGCTGCGTCCGCGCGACTGGCGCCAGGCCGGCAATATCCGCGCCGAAATCGCCCGCCTGAATCAGATCCGCCGCGCCAATCCCGCGCTGCAAACGCACCGCGGGCTGACCGCGGTCGCCAGCGGGAATGATCGCGTGCTGGCCTTCTTGAAGGCCACGCCCGGTCTGGGCAATGTCGTGCTGACGGTGGTCAGCCTGGATCCGTTCAACCCGCAGACCGCGTACCTGGAGCCGCCGTTGTGGCGGTTCGCGGAAATTGGCGTGGATGCCGGCGCGGTGCATGCCGGCGCGGTGCATACCGGCGCGACGCAGTTGACCGCCGAAGACCTGCTGACGGACAGCCGCGACACCTGGCGCGGCGCAGCGCGCGCCGTGACGCTGTCGCCCGACCAACCCTATCGCGTCTGGCGCTTGTCGCTGCATGGCTGACGCCGCTCGGAGCCCAAGAACATGATCAGTGAAACCCAGCCCCTCAAGGACGACGGCCTTTGGTACAAGGATGCGGTCATCTACCAGTTGCATGTGAAGTCGTTCTTCGATTCGAATGACGACGGGGTAGGAGACGTGCCCGGCCTCATCATGAAGCTGGATTACATCGCCAGCCTGGGCGTGAACACGATCTGGCTGCTGCCGTTCTACCCATCGCCCCGGCGCGACGACGGCTACGACATCGCCGACTACCGAGGCGTGCATCCCGATTACGGCACCGTGGCCGACGTGCGCAAGCTGATTCGCGAGGCGCACGCCCGGGGCCTGCGCGTGATCACCGAACTGGTCGTGAACCACACCTCGGACCAGCATCGCTGGTTTCAGCGCGCCCGCACGTCGCGTCCGGGCTCGGCGGCGCGCAATTTCTATGTCTGGTCGGACAACGACAAAGCCTACGCCGGCACCCGCATCATCTTCTGCGACACCGAAAAATCCAACTGGACCTGGGACCCCGAGGCCCAGGCGTATTTCTGGCACCGGTTCTATTCGCATCAACCCGATCTGAACTACGACAACCCCCAGGTCCTGAAGGAGGTGCTGTCCGTCATGCGGCACTGGCTGGACATGGGCGTGGACGGGCTGCGGCTGGACGCCGTGCCGTATCTGGTGGAACGCGAAGGCACCAACAACGAAAACCTGCCCGAGACGCACCAGGTGCTAAAGCAGATACGCGCCGTGATCGAGGCCGAATACCCGGGCCGCCTGCTGCTGGCGGAGGCGAACCAATGGCCCGAGGATGCCCAGGAGTATTTCGGCGCGGGCGACGAATGCCATATGTCGTTCCATTTTCCGCTGATGCCGCGCATGTACATGGCAATCGCGCAGGAAGACCGGTTTCCCATCACCGACATCATCCGCCAGACGCCCGACATCCCAGCCACCTGCCAATGGGCCATCTTCCTGCGCAACCACGACGAGTTGACGCTGGAAATGGTGACCAGCCGCGAACGCGACTACTTGTGGAGCGTGTATGCCGCTGACCCGCGCGCGCGCATCAACCTGGGCATCCGCCGCCGGCTCGCGCCCTTGCTGGAACGCGACCGCCGCCGGGTCGAACTGATGAACAGCCTGTTGCTGTCGATGCCGGGCACGCCAGTGCTGTACTACGGCGACGAACTGGGCATGGGCGACAACGTGCATCTGGGCGACCGCGACGGCGTGCGCACGCCCATGCAATGGTCACCCGACCGCAACGGCGGATTTTCGCGCGCAGACCCCGAACGCCTGCCGCTGCCGGTGCTGATGGGGCCGCTGTACGGCTACGAGGCCGTCAACGTGGAAGCGCAGCAGCGCGACCCGCATTCCCTGCTGAACTGGACGCGCCGCATGCTGGCGCAGCGCCGCCAGACGCACGCTTTCGGGCGGGGGTCGCTGCGCTTCATCCTGGCCGGCAATCGCAAGATCCTGGCCTATCTGCGCCAGTGGAACGACACCATCATCCTGTGCGTGGCAAACCTGTCGAACGCCGCGCAACCGGTGGAATTGCCGTTGCAGGCCTTCAATGGACGGGTGCCCGTCGAGATGCTGGGCGGCACGCCTTTCCCCGCCATCGGCGAACTGCCCTATCTGCTGACGTTGCCGCCGTATGGCTTCTACTGGATGGACCTGAGCGCCGACGCCGCTCCGCCCGGCTGGCACGCCAGCGGCCCGGCGCAGATGCCCGAACTGACAACGCTGGTACTGAAATCGCGCGGCGGCGCCGCGTTGACCGACGCCTCGCGCGTCACGCTGGAAAATGAAGTGTTGCCCGAATATCTGGCGCGCCAGCGCTGGTTTCCCGGCACGCACGCGCCCGCCCGGGTCCGGCTGGCCTACGCCACGCCCTTCACCGGGGCGGGCGGCGAGTACTACTGGGCCGAAGTACAGCCTGAAGACGGCGTCGACGGCTGGCGCGCCCAGGCCCCCTTCGTGCTGGTGTGGGACGAAACGGCCCAAGTGCAATACCCCATCGCACGCGTGCGCCGGGGCGCCGAAGTCGGCACGCTTGCCGATGCCTTCCTGCAACCGGGCTTTGTGCTGGGCGTGATCGACGCCTTGCGCGCCGGGCGCGAGCTGGACGGCCGCGACGGCGGCAAGCCGGGCGACAAACCCGGCGTCATCCGCTATCTGCCGGAACCGGGCCTGACCGCGCTGGACCTTGGCGAAGCCCCCGCGCTGCAATGGATCAGCGGAGAACAATCCAACAGTTCGGTCATCCTTGGCGGGCAGGCGATCCTCAAGCTGATACGCAATGTGCAGCCCGGCGTGTCGGCGGAAGTTGAAATGACCCGTCATCTGACCCGAGCCGGCTACGCCAACATTCCCGCGCTGCTGGGCGAAGTGCAGCGCGTGGATGCCGACAACGTTCCGCACACACTGGCCGTGCTGCACGCCTTCGTGACCAACGAAGGCGACGCCTGGACCTGGACGCTGGACTACCTGAAGCGCACGCTGGGCGCCGCGCTATTGGGCGGCGACAGCCCCGAAGAATTCGAAGCCAGCCTGGAAGGCTACGCCGTCATGGCCGCCACGATCGGGCGTCGCCTGGCCGAGCTGCACAACGCCCTGGCCCAGCCGTCCGACGATCCCGCCTTCGCTCCGCGCACGGCCACGCCCGAAGATGCCGACGCGCATGCCACGCGGGTCATCGCCCAGCTGGACCGCACGGCCGAAGACCTGCGCGCGGTGCTCCATACCCTTGAGGCCCCGTCGCGCGCCTGCGCGCAATGGTTCTTCGAGCACCGCGCCCGCCTGACCCAACAAGTCAGCGCCATGGCGCAGGCGCTGACCGGCGCGCCGCTGACCCGCGTGCATGGGGACTTCCATCTGGGGCAAGTGCTGGTGGCTCAAACCGACGCCTACCTGATCGATTTCGAAGGCGAGCCCATCCAATCCTTGCAAGCGCGGCGGCAGGCGGCCAGCCCGTACAAAGACGTCGCCGGCATGCTGCGTTCGTTCGATTACGCCGCCGCGTCCATCGCGCGTGGCGATCCCCTGGGCGGCGCGCCCACGGACGCCAATGCCGGCCCCGCCGATTCGACCGCGGCGCCAGGCGCGCCGGTCGAACTGCGCGACACCTTGCTGGCGCGGTTCGGCACACGCGCCGCCGAGGCGTTCCTGCAGGGGTATGCCGAAGCCGCCACCACGGCCGTTGCGCGGCCCGCCACGCAGGAGGAGCCCTTGCTGAAACTGGCATTGCTGGAAAAAGCCGCTTACGAGGTCAGCTATGAAGCCGCCCACCGTCCCGACTGGATCTCGATCCCGCTGTGCGCCTTGACGGAACTGGCCCGAGAGCAGCTTCAGGCCGCCGCGATCAGCACCGAGGAAAAATCCCAATGAACCGCCGCCCCACCGCCACCCCGCCGCCCCGCGCCACGCCCGTCGGCCAAGTGGACCCCGACGCCCTCGCCGCCCTGGCCGCCGGGCGGCATGCCGATCCGTTTTCGGTGCTGGGGCCTCACGACGGCGTGGTCCGTGCGTGGGTGCCCGGCGCCACCGCCGTGTCGGTCGTCACCCATGATGGCCAACGCACCGCCCTGCGTGAGCAGGCGCATGGGCTGTATACCGGCGCGGCGCCTGGCGCCCGCCCGGGCCAACCCGGCTCGTACCGGCTGGCGATCCAATGGCCCGGCGCCGAACAGATCACGCACGATGCCTATGCCTTCGGCCCCGTCCTGTCGGCGCAGGATCTGGAAGCGCTGGCGGCTGGCGATTGGCGCCCCGCGTTGGAACTGCTGGGGGCACGGCTGACCGATATGGACGGCATCCGCGGCCTGCGCTGCGCCGTGTGGGCGCCCAATGCGCGGCGCGTGGCCGTCGTCGGCGACTTCAACAGCTGGGACGGCCGCCGTCATCCGATGCGCCTGCGCCACGCGGCCGGCGTCTGGGAATTGTTCATCCCCGGGGTCGCGGCCGGCGAACGCTATAAGTTCGCGATCACCGGCGCCGATGGCGCCATCATCCTGAAAGCCGACCCCATGGCGCGCCGCGCCCAGGCGGCGCCGGCCACGGCATCCGTCGTGGACGATCCTTCTCCCTACCCCTGGACGGACGACGCATGGATGCAATCCCGCGCCGGGCGCCAAGCGCGCCACGCCCCCATTTCCATCTACGAAGTACACGCCGGCTCCTGGGTCGCGCCCGATGGCGACCGCTGCGCCTGGGACCAGCTTGCCGACAAGCTGCCCGCCTACGCGCACGCCATGGGGTTCTCGCATGTCGAATTGATGCCGATCATGGAATACCCGTTCGGCGGATCCTGGGGCTACCAGCCCCTTGGCCTGTTCGCGCCTTCCGCGCGCTTTGGTCCGCCCGACGCCTTCGCCCGCTTCATCGATCGGTGCCACGCGGCCGGCATCGGCGTCATCCTGGATTGGGTACCCGCGCATTTTCCCGATGATGCGCACGGCCTGGCGCGTTTCGACGGCACGCCGCTGTATGAGTACGCGGACCCGCGCGAAGGCTATCACCCCGACTGGAACACGCTGGTCTACAACCTGGGCCGCACTGAAGTGAAAGCCTTCATGATCGCCAGCGCCATGCACTGGCTGCAGCGCTACCACATCGACGGCCTGCGCGTGGACGCCGTGGCGTCGATGCTCTACCGCGACTACAGCCGCCAGCCCGGCGAATGGATCCCGAACCGGTACGGCGGCCGGGAAAACCTGGAGGCGGTTGAATTCCTGCGGGCACTGAACGCGACCGTGCGCGAGCAGACCCCCGACGCCATCGTCGTGGCCGAAGAATCGACCGCCTGGCCTGGCGTGACGGCCCCGGTGGCCGAAGGCGGCCTGGGCTTCCACTACAAATGGAACATGGGCTGGATGCACGACACGCTGCGCTACATGCATGAAGACCCGGTGCACCGCAAGCACCACCACCACGACATCACCTTCGGCATGGCGTATGCCTATTCCGAACGCTTCATCCTGCCCCTCTCGCATGACGAAGTCGTCCACGGCAAGGGCTCGCTGTTGAACAAAATGCCGGGTGACCGGGCGGCCAAACTGGCTAACCTGCGGGCCTATCTGGGCTTCATGTGGGCGCACCCGGGCAAGAAACTGCTGTTCATGGGGGGCGAGCTTGCCTGCCCCACCGAATGGAACCACGACGCCGCCCTGGACTGGGCCTTGTTGGACGACGCGGGCCACAAGGGCGTGCAGCGCCTGGTGGCCGACCTGAACCGCCTCTATCGGGATACGCCCGCCCTGCACGAACTTGACGCCGAGCCTGCGGGCTTTGCGTGGGTGGTGATGGACGACGCCGACAACAGCGTGGCCGCGTTCCTGCGCCAGGGCCGCACATCGCTGGTGCTGGCCATCTCGAATTTCACGCCCGTCGCGCGGCACGGCTACCGGGTCGGCGTGCCCGTTGCGGGACGCTGGATCGAAACGCTGAACACCGACGCGGGCTGCTATGGCGGCTCGGGCCAGGGCAATCAAGGCGCGGCGTTCACGGTCGCCGAGCCCTCGCACGGCCACGCGCAATCCCTGCCGCTAACGCTGCCGCCCCTGGCCACCTTATTCTTCACGCTGGAAGGCTGACCCCATGGATCCCTCTCAACTGCCCCGCCTCACGACCGGCCAGCCGTATCCGCTGGGTGCGGTCAGCGACGGCCTGGGCGTGAACTTCGCCGTCTTTTCCGCCAACGCCACGCGCATTGAACTATGCGTGTTCGACGCGCGGGGCCGCAAGGAACTGCGGCGTTTCGATTTGCCCGAATGCACGGATGAAGTCTGGCACGGCTACCTGCCCGATGCCCAACCGGGGCTGGTCTACGGCTACCGCGCGCACGGCCCCTATGACCCCCGCAATGGCCACCGTTTCAATCCGCACAAGCTGCTGCTGGACCCCTACGCGCGTCACCTGACCGGCCCGGCCAGCTGGAGCGACGCGCTGTTTGGCTACCGGCTGAACCACGCGCGGGCCGACCTGTCGATGGACCGCCGCGACAGCGCGCCGGCGATGCCCAAGGCCATTGTGACGGAAGACGTGCCATTCAACTGGGGCAACAGCAAGGCCCCGCGCACGGCGTGGGCCGACACGACCATCTACGAGGTGCACCTGCGCGGCGTCTCGATGCAGCGCGAAGACCTGCGCCAGCCGCTACGCGGCACCTGCGCCGCCCTGGCGGACCCGCGCTTCATCGAACACCTGCACCGCCTGGGCGTCACCGCCGTTGAATTGCTGCCGGTGCACGCCTTCCTGCAAGACCGGTTCCTGCTTGAACGCGGTTTACGCAATTACTGGGGCTACAACACCCTGTCGTTCTTCGCGCCCGAACCCGCGTATCTGCAACGCGGCCCGAACGACCTGCGCCAGGCGGTGCGCCGCTTGCACGCGGCCGGCCTGGAAGTGATTCTGGACGTGGTCTACAACCATACCTGCGAAGGCAGCGAACTCGGGCCCACGATGTCGTGGCGCGGCCTCGACAACGCCAGCTACTACCGCCTGATGCCGGGCGAAGAGCGCTACTACATCAACGACACCGGTTGCGGCAATACGGTGAACCTGTCGCATCCGCGCGTCCTGCAGATGGTGATGGATTCGCTACGCTATTGGACGCAGTCTTACGGCGTGGATGGATTCCGTTTCGACCTGGGTGTGACGCTTGGCCGCGAAGGCACGGGCTTCGACCCGGGGTCCGGCTTCTTCGACGCGCTGCTGCAGGATCCGGCGCTGGCCGGCGTGAAACTGATCTCGGAGCCCTGGGACATCGGCCCCGACGGCTATCAGCTGGGTAACCATCCGCCTGGGCTGGCCGAATGGAACGACCGCTACCGCGACACCGTCCGCCGCTATTGGCGCGGCGATGAAGGCATGCGCGGCGACATGGCGGCGCGGCTGTGCGGCTCACGCGACGTGTTCGACCGGCGTCACCGCCGGCCCTGGGCCAGCGTGAACTTCGTGGCCTCGCACGATGGCTTCACCACCCAGGACCTGGTCAGCTACGACGCCAGCCACAACGAAGCGAACGGTGAAAACGGCAACGACGGCCACGCCGAAAACTACAGCCGCAACTGGGGCGAGGAAGGACCCACGCAGGACGAGGCCATCCTGGAGCGGCGCGGCCAGGTGCAGCGGGCGCTGCTGGCGACCCTGTTCCTGTCCGACGGCACGCCGATGATGCTGGCCGGCGATGAATTCGGCAACAGCCAGGACGGCAACAACAACGCGTACTGCCAGGACGGCCCCTTGTCGTGGCTGGACTGGACGCTCGCCCAGAGCGACGCCGGGCGCGCGCTTAGCCATTTTGTGGCGCGCGCCGTCGCCCTGCGGCGCGATCACCCCAGCCTGCGCGCCGCGCGCTTCGGCGACGCCGCCCAGGAGATCTGCCCGGGCGTCGCCGCCATCAGCTGGTTCGACGCTGACGGCAGCCCGATCGAGCAAGGATCCTGGGACGATCCGCAGACCCTCGCCATGGCCCTGCGCCGCGCCGCATTGCGGGACGACGGCAGCGCGGACATCACCCTGCTGCTGTTGAACCCGGGCGATGAACCCGTTGCCTTCACGTTGCCCCAGCCCGGCCTGCCCTGGATACGCGAACTGGATTCCGCCACGCAGGTCCCGACCGCGCCGGTCTCCGATACCGGCATCACCGTGCAAGCCCACGGCCTGGTGCTGCTGTCGGCCGCCTGCATCCCCGGAGGCACATCATGACGGCATGGCCCGAGCCCTACACCCACGGCGCCCTGCCCCTGCCCGATGGCCGCACGCGTTTCCGCCTGTGGGCCCCCACCGCGCCCGCCGCGCTGGCGCTGGTCATCGACGGACGCGACCCCATCGCGCTGCATCCAGGCGCCGATGGGTACGCGGAGATCGAGGTGGATTGTCCGCCCGGTACCCGGTATCGCTACCGCATTGGCGATGACCTGTTGGTGCCGGATCCGGCGTCGCGTCAGCAGGATGGAGACGTGCATGGGGCCAGTGTCGTCCCCGGGCCCGACACCTACCCTTGGCAGCACCCGTCCTGGCATGGCCGGCCCTGGTCGGAAGCCGTCATCTACGAAGCGCACGCGGGCCTGGCCGGCGGCTTTGCAGGGCTGACCGCCAAGCTGCCCGAGCTGGCCGCGCTGGGCGTCACCGTTGTCGAGCTGATGCCCGTGGCCGACTTCCCCGGCCCTCGCAACTGGGGCTACGACGGCGTGCTGCCCTACGCGCCGGACGAAGCCTATGGCCCGCCGGACGCGCTCAAGCGCCTGATCGACACGGCGCACGGGTTGGGGATCAGCATGATGCTGGACGTGGTCTACAACCATTTCGGCCCCGACGGCAACTATCTGCCGCAATACGCCGCGCCATTCTTCCGGCACGACGTGTCCACGCCCTGGGGTCCTGCCATTGATTTCCGCCAGCCCCCCGTGCGCCGCTACTTCGAAGAGAACGCCTTGTACTGGCTGACGGAATTCCGCTTCGACGGCTTGCGGCTGGATGCCGTGCATGCCATTCCCGACCCGGAATGGCTGGTGGAACTGGCGCAGTTCGTGCGCGGCCAGATTCCGGCGCAGCGCCATATCCACCTGGTCCTGGAGAACGACGACAACCGCGCCAGCCTGCTCGGCCAGGGTTACGACGCACAATGGAACGACGACGCCCATCACGTGCTGCATCACCTGTTGACCGGGGAGTCGCACGGCTACTACGCCGACTATGCGGACCAACCCGCCCGGGCCCTGGCGCGTTGCCTGGAGCAAGGCTGGCTGTACCAGGGCCAGCCGTCGCACGTCCGGCATGGCGCGTTGCGCGGCGAACCCAGCGGCCATCTGCCGCCCACCGCGTTCGTGCTGTTCCTGCAGAACCACGACCAGACCGGCAACCGCGCGGCGGGCGAGCGTCTGACGGTGCTGGTGAAAAATCCGGAACGCCTGCGCGCTGCGGTTGCGCTGCAACTGCTGGCGCCGCAGATTCCGTTGATCTTCATGGGCGAAGAAAGCGGTAGCCGTGCGCCGTTCCTCTATTTCACCAGCCACGCGGACGCGGCCCTGGCGCAGGCGGTACGCGACGGACGCCGGCGGGAGTTCTCGGCTTTTCCCGGCTTCAGCGCGGCGGATGTCGCTGCCTTGCCGGATCCCAACGCGGAATCCACGTGGGCGCAGAGCGTGCCGTGGGCCACGGCAAGCGCCGGGGACGAAGACGGGAACGAAGACAGCGGCGATGCGCAAATTTGGCGCACCCTGTACGGAGCGCTGCTGCACTTGCGCCAGCGCGCGATTGCCCCGCGGCTGCCCGGCACGCGCAGTACCGGAGCGTGCGCCGTCGGACCGGATGCCGTGCGCGCGCAATGGCTTTTGGGCGATGGCGCCCTATTGACGCTTTACACCAACCTGGGCCCGGACCGCCAAACGCTGCCTCCCGACGTGGCGCCGAAGGGCCCGCTGTTTTCATCGCTGCTGTTCGAATCCCGGCCGGGCGCGTTCGACGCGCTGGGCCTGGGCAGCCTGTGTGCCGACAGCACGGTCTGGCTGCTTGAGGATGCCGAATGAACACGCCCGCCCAGAACGCCTTGTCAGCCCTGGCTGCCGAGGCCGGGATCATTGAAGACTGGACGGGGGCCGACCACCGCCCCCGCCGCGTGTCACCCGATACGCTGCGTGCCCTGCTGGACGCCATGGATCTGCCCGCCAATTCCGACGCCGACATTCGCGACAGCCGTCACCGTCTGGCCGCTGCGTCGGCGCAAAGCCATCTGGCCCCGATGCTGATCGCGCTGGCCGGCGACACGGTCGAGCTTCCCGGGCATTGCGCCGGCGTCTGCCAGATGCAGACTCCGTCGCAATCCCGGGTGGCCGTCCGCACGGCCACGGCCGCCGACGGCACGACAACGCTGGTCGCGCCCGCCGAACCGGGCTACTACACGCTGACGACGCCAGGCGGCGTCACGACGCTTGCCGTCGCGCCGCCGCGCGCGCCTGCCGTCGACGAGCTGCTGCACGTCAAGGATGCCCGCGCGTGGGGATTGGCCGTCCAGCTCTACAGCCTGCGGCGGCCGTCCCCGGATCTTGCGGTGGCGACGCACGGCTTCGGCGATTTCGGTGCGTTGCGCGACCTGGCCGCCACGGCCGGGGCGGCGGGCGCGGATGCCCTGGCGATCAGCCCGGTCCATGCCATGTTCGCGGCCGACCCCGCGCAATGCAGCCCCTATTCTCCGTCCAGCCGCCTGTTCTTGAATGCCCTGTATGCCGACCCCGCCAGCGTGCTGGGCAAGGCGGCGGTGCATCACGCATTGTCCGGCATGGATCAGGCGCGGCTGCGCGCGCTGGACGCCCGGCCGCTTATCGACTGGCCTGCCGCCGCCGCGTCCCGTCTGGAATTGCTGCGCCGCCTGCACGCCCGGTTCCCCGTCACCGCCACCCCGGCCCAGCGCAAGGCCTATGACGACTACCGCGCCACGGCGGGACAAGACTTGCATGACCACGCGCTGTTTGAAGCGCTGCATGCGGACCAGACGCGGACACAAGGCGCGCCGATCCCCTGGACCGAATGGCCGGCCGAACTGCGCGACCCGAGATCGCCCGCCGCGCAACGCTACGCCGACGCGCATCGGGCGGAAGTCGACGCGCACATGTTCAGCCAATGGCTGGCATCGGCCAGCCTGGCGCACGCCCAACAAGCCGCACGCGACGCCGGCATGCGTATCGGCGTGCTGGCGGATCTGGCGGTGGGCGGCAGTCCGGCGGGCAGTCACGCCTGGAGCCGCCAGGCCGACCTGATGACGCGCACCAGCGTGGGCGCGCCGCCGGATCTGCATAATCCACAGGGCCAAGGTTGGGGGCTGACCGCGCTGTCGCCCGCCGCGTTGCGGCAATCGGGATACGCGGCGTTCCTGGCCATGTTGCGCGCCAGCCTGGCCCATGCGGGCGGCGTGCGCATCGACCATATCCTGGGCATGGCGCGCATGTGGCTGATTCCGGATGGCGCCTCACCGCAGGACGGCGCTTATCTGCGCTACCCACTCACACAATTGCTGCGGCTGACGGCACTGGAAGCCTGGCTGCGCCGCGCACTGGTCATCGGTGAAAACCTGGGTACGGTGCCCGATGGCTTCGACGCCCGGCTGCAAGAACAGGGTCTGCTGGGCATGAACGTGCTGTGGTTCATGCGCGCCCCCGAACCCGCGCCTGGCCCCGCGCCTGAACCCGACCCTGAACCCGCGCTTGCTCCGAGTCCGCGCGCGGTCGAACCGGCGGGCTTTCTGGCGCCGGCCGACTGGCCGCCGCACGCCGTGGCCATGACCACCACGCACGACCTGCCCACGCTGGAGGGGTGGTGGCATGGGCAGGACATCCTGTGGCGCTCGCGGCTAGGGCTGCTGGGCCCGGAACAGGACGAGGCCACGCTGCGCGCCGGGCGGCTTGCCGACCGCGCCGCCTTGTGGCGAGCCGTGCAGACATCGTCGCCGACCGCGTCCGCGTTGCCGCCTCCCCGCGAACCGCCGGGCGCGGAATTGCTGGGCTTCGTCGCGGCAACGCCATGCCCCTTGATGCTGGTAACGCTGGAAGACCTGACGGGCCAATTGGATCAGCCCAATCTGCCCGGCACCGTCGCCGACCATCCCAACTGGCGTCAACGCGTGCCGCTGTCCGTTGCCGATTGCCTGAACGCGCCGGCCACCACCACGCGCCTGCAATCCGTGCGCGCCATCAGGGGCCGGCCATGAACGCGCCCCGCGCCACCGCGCGCCTGCAATTGCACGCGGGCTTCACGCTGGACGACGCCCGCGCGCAGCTTCCGTACTATGCCGCGCTGGGCGTCAGCCACCTGTACCTGTCGCCCATCACCGAAGCCCGGCACGGCTCGACCCATGGGTATGACGTGATCGACCACCAGCGCGTCAGCGGCGCGCTGGGCGGAGAGCCCGCCTTGCGCCGTCTGGCCGCCGCAGCCCGATCGCTGGGCCTGGGCCTGATCGCCGACATCGTGCCCAACCACATGGCCGCGCATCCCTCCAATGCGTGGTGGGCCGACGTGCTGCGCCTGGGGCCGCGCAGTCCGCACGCGCGCGCTTTCGATATCGATTGGCGGCCGGCCGACCCGGCGTTGCGCGGCAAGGTCTTGCTGCCGGTGCTGCCCGAACCCTATGGGCAATGCCTGCAAGCCGGCGGCATACGGCTCATCCATGACGCGGACATCTACGTCGTGGCCGTCGGCGACCTGCACCTGCCCGTCGCGCCCGGATTCGCGGCGGACACCGACGATGCCGCCGCCGTCTGCGCCGCCTATGACGCCCATGCCGCCGACGGGCGCGCACGCCTGCACGACTTGTTGGAACGCCAGCATTACCGGCTGGCGTGGTGGCGGACCGCGCCCGAGCAGATCAACTGGCGCCGCTTCTTCGAAATCAGCGAACTGGTCGGCGTGCGCGTCGAAGACAAGGCCGTCTTCGACGCCGTGCACGGGATGGTGCTGCGCCTGTACCAGGAAGGCATCCTGGACGGGTTGCGCATCGACCACGTCGACGGCCTGGCAAGCCCCGGCGCCTATTTGCGTCGGCTGCGCCAGGCACTGACGCAGGCCGGCGCAGGACGCGCAGGGGCCTACCTCGTTGTGGAGAAGATATTGGCCGACGGCGAAACCCTGGATTCCCGCTGGCCCGCCGACGGCACGACGGGCTACGACTTCATGGACCAGGTGGGCGCGCTGCTGCATGCGCCCGACGCCGAAGCGCCGCTGCAGGCATTCTGGAACACGCTGAGCGGCGACCCCCGCGACGCGCCGGCGCAATTGCTGGATGCCCGCCAGCGGATGCTGGCCAGGCACTTCCCCGCGGAACGCCTGGCGCTGGCGCATGCGTTGGCACATGTCGCCCGCATGGACCCGGCAACGCGCGACTGGACGTTCCCTGCCATCGACCGCGTGCTGACCGCCCTGCTGGCCGCGTTCCCGGTGTATCGCACCTACGCGGAAGACGGGGGCCGCAGCCCCGCCGATACCGATTGGATCGGCGCGGCCCTGGACCAGGCCCGTGCGCAGCTGGGGTCGAACACGGCCGACGGACAACTGCTTGCGCAACTTGACCAATGGCTCGGTGGCGCTTCATTCCCGAACGGGCCGGCGGCGGGCAGTGACGCCGCCGTGTCGCCTGCGCTGGCGGGCGCGTTGGCGCATTGCCTGCGGCGCTTTCAACAGCTGACGCCGCCGCTAGCGGCCAAAGCGCTGGAAGACACCCTGTTCTATCGGCGCGGGCCGCTGCTGTCCCGCAACGAAGTGGGGTCCAGCCCCGAACGGTTTTCGCTGTCGCCAGACGCCTTTCACGCGCTATGCGCGCAACGCGCCGCCCGCCTCCCCCTTGCCATGCTGGCCACCGCCACCCACGACCACAAGCGGGGCGAAGACACGCGGGCCCGGCTGGCGGTATTGAGTGAAGCGCCCCACGCATGGATTGGCCTTGCCCGGACCTGGGTGCCGCGGCTGGCCCGGCTTGGCCCCATCGCGCCCGCCGACGCCTATGTGCTGCTGCAATCCCTGGTGGGCGCGTGGCCGCTTGACCTGGCGCCCGACTCGCCCGACGGGCCGTTGGCAAGCTACCTGGACCGCATCGCCCAATGGCAGGAAAAGGCGCTGCGCGAGGCCAAGCTGCGCACCAGCTGGACGGACCCCGATCCGGTCTACGAACACGCGGCGCGCCGTTGCATCGACGCGCTCAAGGACACGGACGATGGCCGCGTCCTGCTGCGGGAAATTGGCGAGCACGCGTTGCGCATCGCCCCCGCGGGTCTGGTGAACAGCCTTGCGCAGACCTTGCTGCGGTGCACGCTGCCCGGCGTGCCGGACCTTTACCAGGGCACGGACCTATGGGACTTCAGTCTGGTCGATCCCGACAACCGCCGCCCGGTCGACTACGCGGCCCGGGCGGGCCTGCTGGCCTCGGACGATGCGGGCGAACCGGTCGCCACCGGCGCACAGGCCTGGCACACCGGCGCAATCAAGCAAGCCCTGATCCGCCGCGCGCTGCATCTGCGCGCCCGCCATCCACAGATGTTCAGCCAGGCCCCCCACGAACCGCTGACCGCACATGGCCCAAACGCCGCCCATGTGGTGGCCTACCTTCGGCGGCACGATGCCCGCAGCGTGCTCGTCGTCGTGCCCCGGTTATGCGCGCAAACGCTTGGTGCCTATGCGCACGGCCAGGCCGGGCAGGCGCACCGGTTCTGGGCCGGCACCCGCATCCGGCTGCCGGCCGGCACGCCCCCGGATGCCCTGCTGAATACGCTGTCCGGACAGTGCCCGCGCATCGACGCCGCCGGCGACGTGGACGTAAGCGAACTGCTGCGCGATTGCCCGGTCGCGCTGTGCGTCACCGCGTGACGCGGACCGCGCCGCGACGCCACATTTGCGCTGCCGCCGCTTTCTCTTTACGCTGCGGTTCTTTCGCAGGCCGGAATCCGCCGGTCCCGGGTTCCCTTCCTATCCAAACACGATGATCCGTCCCATGCAGGCACCGCGCGCATGATCGCGTTGCTGCAGCCCTTCTTTCGTGAAGACTGGCGCCCCTACGCCGAAACGGTGCAACTGGGCGCGCCCCCGGCCGGCGCCAGCAAGGCCGCGGCCTTGCTGGGCGATGAGCCCGGGCTGGCCGACGCGCTTGCCCGCCATCGCCGCCATTGGTCGGATGCCGATCCACGCGCGGTGGCCTCCGCCTGGGCCATGAGTTATCTGTGGACCCTGTTGCCGCCCGTGACCGCGGCCGCCAGCGGCGCACGCCACGCGCTGCCCGCGCGCAGCGACGCCATGTGGATCGAACTGGACGCCAACGCGGCGCCTGCCCGCTTCCAGATCGCGGAGCTGGGCGCGCCGGACCCCGACGGCGATGTCTGGCGCCGGTACGACGCGCTGGTCTGGCACCACCTGCTGCCCTTGGCCGATGCGTTGTTTCGCGCCAGCCGGCTGCCGCGCAAAGTGGTGTGGGGCGGCGCGGTGCGCTACCTGGAGGTCGTGCTGAAGGCGGTCGAAACGCAGACGCACGGCACCGCGGCAAGCGACGCCGTGCGCCACGACAGGCTGGCGCTGCTGGAAAACCCCTGGTGGGGCTGCCCCGCGAATGAACGCGCCAATCCGCTTTGCCTGCCGCCCCGAACATCGCGCGGCCCGGGGCCCGCGGTGACGCTGCACCGCGAGTGCTGCCTCTACCACCTCTTGCCCACCGCGCAATATTGTGCGGCCTGCCCGCTGGCGCCGCAGCATCGGGCCCCCGCCAGGCGCGCTTAGTACTGATAGCGCATCGTCATCATCGCGCTGCGTCCCGCGCCCCAGGCGCCCTGGCTATAGAACCCCACCTGGCTGTAGTACTTGCGGTCGAACACATTGTTCACGTTCAACTGTGCCGACAGATTGCGGTTGAACCGGTAGCGCGCCATCAGGTTGGTGATGGCGTAGCTGCCCTGGCCCACGCGTTCGGCGCCATTGGGACCGCTGGCGATGGTGTAGACGTGGCTTTGCCAGTTGACGCCGCCGCCCACCGTCAGCTTGTTCCAGTCGCCGGGCAACTGATAGGTCGTGAACACGCGCACCAGGCTGCGCGGCTGGTCGGTCTGGATCGCCTTGCCCTCGCCATCGCTAGCGGTCCAATGGGACCAGCCCGCCGCCAAGTTCCAGCCCGGCGTGACTTCACCCGACACTTCCAGGTCAAAGCCTCGGCTGCGCGTGCCTTGCGCCGCCCGATAGGCCTCGTTGATCGTGCCCGGCACCAGGTATCCCGTATCGGCCTGCGCCACGTTGTCCTGGTCGACCTGGAACACGGCGGCGCTGGCGTTCAGGCGCCCTTCCAGGAATTCGCCCTTGACGCCGGCCTCGTAGGACTTGCCTTCAAGGGGGTCGAGCCAACCGCCGTTACGGTCCTGATAGCTTTGTGGATTGAAAATCCCCGTGTAGCTCACATAGGCGGTGTAGGTGTCGTTGATGTCGTACAGCAGCCCGGCATACGGCGTGAAGGCGTTCTTGTCGAAGGCGGTGTGATTGCCGCCGCCGAAGCCGACGGAGTCCGTCTTCCAGGTGCTGTAACGGCCGCCGACGATCAGCTTCAGCGGATCGGCCAGATTCAGGCGCAATGCGCCGTACCAGCCGGTTTGCTTGGTCGTGTAGCGGCTGGCGGTGACGGACGTGCCGTTCCAGTCCGGTTCCGGATATGAGCCGTCCCAATCCAGGAAGTTGCCGACCGGCGCGGTGGATAAGGACGACCGGTAGTCGAAGTCGGCGTACTGGCGGTTGAAGCTTGCGCCCACCACGGCCTCGTGGCGGCGGCCGAACATCATGAACGGGCCCGACGCCTTGACGTCGATGCTGTTCTGCTTGCGATCGCCCACATACCAGGAAGGCGACGCCCCCATGCCCAGCCCGGTCTCGCGATCGGGCCATCCGTACAGGTACAACAGCTTGCCGTCCATCTCGTGCTTGGAGTGCGACGCCACCGCCTGCACGCGCCAATCGTTATCGAAGCGGTGTTCCAGGCTGGCGAATCCGCCTTGGGTCGTGCTTGCCCAAGCGCTCCAGTCGGCGCCGGTGTTCAACGAACGCTTCCAGTCGGTGCGCCCGCCGTCCGCGTACCACAGTGGAAAACCGCCCCAACTGCTGCGCTGCGGGTCATTGTCCTGGTAGTTGAAGCCTGCGCTAAGGGTGGTGCGCGAGGTCAGGTCCGCATCCACCACGCCGTAGAAAACCGTCTTCTTGTTCTGATAGCCGTCCAGGAAAGAATGGCTGTCCTGATACGCCGATACGATGCGGCCACGCACGCTGCCGTCGGTGTTCAGGGGCGTCGACAGGTCCAGCGTGCCGCGGTAGTTGTCCCACGTGCCGGCGCTGACGCTCAGGTCGGCCTTGAACTCGCGGCTGATGGCGTGCTTGCGGACCAGGTTGATGGACGCGGAGGGATTGCCAGCGCCGGTCAACAGGCCGGTGGCGCCCCGCACGACTTCCACGCGGTCATAGATGATGGGATCGACGGACGATTCGCCGGCGGCGTAACCCGTGTCGAAACTCGTGGGTATGCCGTCATACATGTAATTGCTGACGGAAAAGCCGCGCGAACTGAACGAGTACCGCTCGCTGTCGTAGTTCTGCACCGAGATGCCTGGCGTGCTGGCCATCACATCGGCCAGCGAACGCATGTCTTCATCGTCCATGCGCTGGCGCGTCACGACGGTGACCGATTGCGGCGTCTCGCGCAACGTCAACGCCAGCCCGGTGCCGGCGGCGGTGGCGCGCGGCGTGTACGAGCCGGAACCTTCGGTCGTGGTGCCATCGCCTTCGCCCACCACCTGCACGCTGGGCAGGGTGGATACCCCGGCTTCCTGCGCCGCCGCGGTGGCGGATGCCAGGGCCAGGAAAAGCCCCCATGCCACGCAGGCGCTGCGTGTTTGCTGCCCTTCAGCGAGGCGTAGCGTGAATCGGGGACGAATTCGGGGACGAATATTGGATGGATGGCCACCCGGCCGGTGAACGTGCATGTCGACTACCTCTCCCACAGCGATCTGCTGAATCGGGAGAAAGTGTAATGCAACTGATTCGCATCTTTATTATCTGTTGTTGAATTACGACGGCCAGGCCGGCAAGCCGCACGCCGGGTTGCGTCTCTGCCCTGCTGGCGTCGGGCCCGCGTCTAGATGTCGGCCGACCGCGTGATGTGCCGCCTGAGCAGCGCGGTGGCGTAGTCGCGGTCGCCCTCGGCCAGCGCCGCCAAGATCCCCAAGTGATCGGTGCACGCCTGATGGATGTGGACCTCGGCCAGATGCCCGAAGTTGGCGTATTCCGTCATGCGCCGCAATGAGTTCTGGCGCCGCACGGCCTCGGTCAGGAAGCGGTTGTTGGACCACGCCGCCAACGTCTCGTGAAAGGCTGCATTGGCGTTGAACCAGGCGTCGCGCTGCAGCTGTTCGATGGGCATCTGCAGGATCTCGGTCTGCTCGCGTTGCAAGGCGGCCAACTGGTCGGGGCGCGGCGCGTAGCCCGGCGTCATCAGCGCGTTGCATTCAACGATCAGCCGGAACTCGTAGCTCTCGTTCACCGCCTGCTCGTTGTCCAGGCTTTCCGCGAAGTGCCAGCCATGCCCCGGCAGCCGCTCAGCCAGCCCCTCGGTGGCAAAACGCATCAACGCGCGCCGCACCGCGCCACGCGTCACCTGGAATTGCTCGACCAGTTGCGCCTCGGACACTTCCGCGCCCAGGCGGCCGACCGCGCGCGCGCTCATCAAATCGCCGTACAGGCTTTCCGATTCGGAATGCGGCATCAGTTCGTCCAGGCTTTCGTCGCTGCCCGGTTCACGTTCCAGCCGGTAGCCCTTGCCGGGCGTATACGCCACCAGGCCCTGGCGCGTCAGCAGATTCAGCGCTTGCCGGATTGGCGACCGGGACACCTTGAGTTCTTGCGCCAGGCGCGCATCCGACAGCCGTTCGCCAACCTGCCAGCGGCCGCCTTGAATCAGCGCCGTGAGCTTGCGGGCGACTTCGATCTGTAGGGGACTTAGCTCCTGCATGGCATCGCGCTCCTGCGCTTCACGGTGGGTTCCTATGCTCAATGCCAATTCGCATCCTTGGCATTCACGTTTTCCCTAAATTTCATATAACGCGACATAAAACAGATTGACAGCCAACATCCGGCCTAATTAGTGTATTACACAGCATCAAAATACAAAAGGACAAGCGATGGCGATCACCCCCTTTCCCTGCGTGACGTTGACGGGCGGCCCCGAAGAGCGCGGCCGCCAGTACGGTCGGGCGCTGGCCCCACGCATCCGGCAGAGCGTGGCGCTATACGGCGGGGCCCTGGACGGATTCGGCATGAGCGCCGCGCAAAAGACAGCCCTGATCGCCGACTACGCGCGCCGCATCGGTGACTTCGACGAACGCTACGTCGAGGAAATGCACGGCATCGCGGCCGGCGCGGGGGTGCCGTTCGAAGACATCGTCATGATCAACGCCCGCACCGAGGTCATGGCACTGGCGCGGGCGCAAAGCGCCACGGCCAATCCCGACGACGAGGCCGACGACGGTTGCACCGGGGCCATCCTGCTGCCCGAACGCAGCGCCTCCGGCAATCTGATCCATGCGCAAAACTGGGACTGGCGCGCCGAATGCGCCGACACCGGCGTGGTGCTGCGGGTGCGCCAGGACCACGGCCCCGACTACCTGACCTTCGTCGAAGCCGGCGGGCTGGCGCGCAGCGGCTTGAACGCGGCAGGCGTGTCCATCACCGCCAATTACCTGGAATGCGAACGCGATTACCGGTCGCTGGGCGTGCCGCTGGGCCTGATCCGCCGCAAGGTGCTGGAACAGGAACACTTCGCGCTGGCGGCCAAGGTCGTGGCGACCACGCCCAAGTCGTGCTCGAACAACATCATGATCGCGTCGGCGGCGGGCTTCGGCATTGATTTCGAATGCGCGCCGGACGAGGCCTTCCCGCTGTATCCGGACGACGGCTTGATCGTGCACGCCAACCACTGGGTGGGCGCCATCGCGCTGTCCAAGCTGCGCGACACGGGCATTCCCCACGTGCCCGAGAGCTTCTACCGCGACTGGCGCGTGCGCCGGCTGCTGCAGGCGCAAGGCCGCCTGCTTGACCGCGAAGGCGTCAAGGCCGCCCTGTTCGACGACTTCCTGGCGCCCTATTCCGTCTGCCGCCCCGCCCGCCACGGCGACGGCGGCAACCTGACCGCCACCGTGGCGATGATCGTCATGGAACCGGCGTTGGGCATCATGGAAATCGCGCCCATGCCCGCGGCGAACCGGCGCTTCACCACCTACCGGCTGGACGGCGACGAACCGGGCGACGCGGTCGACGTGCGCGAGTCCGAACTGGCGGCAGCCTGACGCCATGCTCAGATTCGTCGCCTCGCGCATCGGCATGGCGCTACCCACGCTGCTGATCGTCGCGCTTGCCGTGTTCATCCTGGTGCGGTTGATCCCGGGGGATCCGGCCGCGCTGATGCTGGGCGACTCCGCCGATGCGGCCAGCCTTGCGGCGTTGCGCGAACAACTGGGGCTGAACGCCAGTTGGCCGACGCAATTCGCCATCTGGGCCGGGCACGTGCTGCAAGGCGACCTGGGACAATCCATCGCCAACCGCCAGCCGGTGATGACGCTGATCCTCGAGCGGTTCGCGGTCAGCGCGCAGATCGTGCTGCCCGCCGTGGTGCTCGCCACCCTGGTGGCCGTGCCAGCGGGCATGTTCGCGGCCTGGCGCCAAGGCCGCATGACGGACCTGGCGCTGGTGGCCGGCGCCACGCTGCTGCTCTCGCTGCCGGCGTTCTGGATGGGCCTGCTGCTGTTGCTGCTCTTCGCGCTGAAACTGGGCTGGTTTCCCGTCGTGGGCTTCGTCGCCTTCAGCGAAAACCCCGGCCGCGCGCTGCTGTACCTGGTGCTGCCGGTCGCCACGTTGTTGCTGCACGAGATCGGCGTGATCCTGCGCATGACCCGTGCCTCGACCCTGGAAGTGCTGCATCTGGACTACATCACCCACGCCCGCGCCAAGGGCCTGCCGGAAAGCAAGGTGATGTGGCGCCACGCCTTCAAGAATTCGTTCGGCCCCACCTGGACGTTGCTGGGGCTGATCCTGGGGAACCTGCTGGCGGGCATCGCGGTCATTGAAACCGTGTTCACCATCCCCGGGCTGGGGCGTCTGCTGGTGGACGCCATCTTCGCCCGGGACTACCCCGTCATCCAGGGCTGCCTGCTTTTCATCGCCACGGTCTACGTCCTGGTGAACCTGCTGGTGGACCTGCTCTATCCGATTTTCGACCCCAGGGTGGCCGCGAAATGACCCGTCGTTCCCTTACCGCCGTCATCGGCGGCACCTTGGTCGCGGCCGTGGTGATCACGGCGTTGGTGGCCCTGTTCTGGACGCCCTACGACCCGCTCAAGCTTGATTTCAAGTCGCGCCTGGCCGCGCCCAGCCTGACCCACCTGATGGGCACGGACGAACTGGGCCGCGACGTGTTCAGCCGGCTGATGCGCGGCACCACCGCCAGCCTGCGCGTCAGTCTGATGACCGTGCTGCTGGCCACCGGCGCCGGCGGCC
>NZ_JBHFII010000044.1:322433-333063 GCF_057334215.1 Achromobacter maghribensis
GGCGCCGTCAGCGGGTATCTGCGCGGCTGGCCGGACCGGGTGCTGATGGCGCTGAACGACGCGTTGCTGGCCTTTCCCGGGCTGCTGCTGGCGCTTGGGCTGCTGGCCGTTTTCGGCGCCAGCGAAACCGGCATCATCCTGGCGCTGGCGCTGGCTTATATGTCGTCGGTCGTGCGGGTGGTGCGCGGCACCGTGATGAGCCTGCGCGAACGCGAATTCGTCCGAGCATCCCGCGTGATGGGCAACTCAGAGTTCTATACGTTGATGCGGCATCTGCTGCCCAACTGCCTGGCGCCGGTGATTGTCATGGCAACGTCCATGTGCGGCTGGATCATCCTGGCGGAAAGCTCGCTCAGTTTCCTGGGCCTGGGCGTGGCGCCGCCCGCGCCGACCTGGGGCAACATGCTGGCCGGCAGCCGCACCTACATCGGCCAGGCCGCCTGGCTGGCCATCTTTCCCGGCCTGGCGATTTCGCTGTCGCTGCTGGGCATCAATTTGCTGGGCGACGCACTGCGCGACCGGCTGGACCCCCGCATGCGGAGGCGCGTATGACTTCCCCCGTCCTGCTCGATATCGACGGCCTGACGCTGACTGCCGGCCATGGCCACAACGTGGTTTCGCAAGCCAGCATGCAGGTCGCGCGTGGCGAGATTGTCGGTGTGGTCGGCGAATCGGGCTCTGGCAAAACCATGCTGGGCCGGGCCATCATGCGGCTGACCCCGCAGGCCATCGACCGCGCGGGCGGCGACATTCGGCTGGACGGCACCTCCGTCTACGGGCTGCGGCCCGCGCAATTGCGTGCCCTACGCGGCCCGAAGGTGGCCATGGTGTTCCAGGAACCCATGACGTCGCTGACGCCGTCGCTGACCGTAGGCCAGCAATTGGCCGAAGGGCTGGAACAGCATGCGCCCGGCGAACGCGCCACGCATCGCGACCGCATCGAAGCCATGCTGCGCCGCGTCGGGCTGCCCAACGTGTCCCGCGTGCTGGACGCCTATCCGCACGAATTCTCGGGAGGCATGCGTCAACGCATCATGATCGCCTCGGCCATGCTGCTGCGCCCCGCGCTGCTGATCGCCGACGAACCCACCACGGCGCTGGACGCCGTGATTCAGCGCGAAGTGATGGAGATGCTGGTGGAACTGACCCAGGAGAACGGCACGGCCGTGCTGCTGATCAGCCACGATCTGCCGATGGTGGCACGCTATGCGCAGCGCATGGTGGTCATGCGGCGCGGCGATATCGTCGAAACCGGCCCGACCGCGCAACTGCTGGCCACGCCCGCGCACGACTACACGCGCCAGTTGCTGGCGACGCTGCCGCAACGGCGTCCGCCGCGTCCGCTTGCCACTCAGGCGCCACTGCTGTCGGCGCGCGGCCTTACGGTGGAATACGGCGCGCGCCAGGGCTGGTTTACCCGGCAGGCCGGCAACCGCGTGCTGCACGGTATCGACCTGGATATCCACCCCGGCGAAGTCGTGGCCGTGGTGGGCGAGTCCGGTTCCGGCAAGACCACGCTGGGTTCCGTGCTGACCGGGCTGGTCGCGCCGACCGGTGGCGCGCTGCGCTACAAAGGCCAGCCGCTGGCCGCGCGCGGCGCCGCCTTCAACGACTATCGCTATAACTGCCAAATGGTGTTCCAGGACCCGTATTCGTCGCTGGACCCGCGCATGACCGTGTTCGCGCTGGTGGCCGAAGCCCTGCGGCTGGCGCCCGGGCTCAGCGCGGCGCAAAAAGACGAGCGTGTCGCCACGACCTTGCGCGACGTCGGCCTGGACGGCGACTTTGGTCTGCGTTATCCGCACGAACTGTCCGGCGGACAGCGCCAGCGCGTGGCGATCGCCCGCGCCCTGGTGCGGCGGCCGGCGCTGCTGATCGCCGACGAAGCGGTGTCGGCGCTGGACGTCACGGTCCGCGCCCAGGTGCTGGACCTGCTGGCGGACCTGCAACAACGCTATGGATTTTCCTGTCTGTTCATCAGCCATGACCTGGGCGTGGTGGAGCAGATCGCCGACCGCGTCATCGTGATGCAAGCGGGCCGGATCGTCGAAGCCGGCACCCGCGACGCCATTTTTGACCGCCCCCGCGAACCCTATACACGCCAGTTGCTGGGCGCCATCCCCATGCTGGAAGCCACCGCCGCCGGCGGCGTCCGCCTGAAGTGGCGCAACGACGCGCTGGCCATGGCGCAACCCGCCGAATCGTTTTCCTAGGAGATCCCGTCCATGTCCACGACACCCCCGCCCCGCCAGGGCCACGGCGTCAAACTCAGCTTCTACGACTTCGGCGCCACGCCGTTCTTCGCCAGCCAGTTCGACCAGCGCTTCAGCTATTGCCTGTATGTGCCGCCCGACTATGACGAGGCCGGCGCAAAGGCCTATGACCTGGCGGTCATCGTGCACGGCACCGGCCGCACGGCGGCACAGTACCGCGACCGCTTCGCTGATTTCGCCCAGCGCAACGACTGCATCGTGCTGGCCCCCCTGTTCCCGGTGGGCATTATCGAACCGGGCGACCTGGCCAATTACAAGCGCATCCAATTCCACGACATCCGCTACGACCACGTGCTGCTGTCCATGGTGGACGAAACCATCGCCAAATACCGCGTCAACGGCCACCGCTTCCTGCTGTACGGCTATTCGGGCGGCGGGCAGTTCTGCCAGCGTTTCTTCATGCTGCACCCCGAACGCCTGCAAGCCGTCTCCATCGGCGCCCCCGGCGTGGTCACCCTGCTGAATCAGGATTACGACTGGTGGGTAGGCGTGCGCGACGTACCGGCCCGCTTCGGCCGCGCCATCGACATCGGCGCCATGCGCGAAGTCGCCGTGCAGACGCTGGTGGGCACGGACGACACGGCCACGTGGGAAATCACCATTCCGCGGGACAGCAAGCTGTGGATGCCGGGCGCCGAGCTGCAAGGCGACAACCGCATCCAGCGGATCGAGGCACTGGCCGCAAGCTTCGAGGCCCATGGCGTGAAGGTACGACGCGACACCGTGCCGGGCGTGGCCCATGAACCATTCAAGGTCATCGAAGCGGTGGAATCGTTCTTCGAGGACTTTTTGAAGTCCCGCCGCTAAAGCTTTAAAAATAAAGGGGAAATCATGAACCGACACCTTGCTTTTTTCGCCTTGCTGTCAGGTGGCCTGCTGAGCGCTGGCGCCCACGCCGCGGGCGACGCCCAGATGTTGCGCGTGGCGCTGCACGCCGACATCGCCAGCATCAACCCTGGGGTCAACCGCGACGCCAACGCCGACATGGTGTTGGCGCACGTCGTCGAAGGCCTGGTGGCCTATGGCGAAGACCTGAAGATCAAACCCGTGCTGGCGGAAAGCTGGCAGGCAAGCGATGGCGGCAAGGTTTACGAGTTCAAGTTGCGCCCGCAGGTGCATTTCCAGAATGGCGCGGTGCTGACCGCCGACACCGTCGTCTGGAATTTCAAGCGCTATCTGGACCCCAAGACCAACTTCCAGTGCGTCAACCGCTACAACGGCAAGATCGGCCCGGCCTTGCAAGACGTGCAGGCCGTGGATCCGTTGACCGTGCGCTTCACGTTCGCCGCGCCCGCGCCCAATTTCCCCATGACGATGGCCACCGTCCAATGCACGCCGTGGATCCTGCACCCGGATTCCGTCAAGGCGGACGGCAGCTTCGACACGCCCATCGGCACCGGCCCCTATGCCTTCGGCGGCATGATGCAGGGCCGTCAGCTGGACCTCAAGCGCTTCGCCGGGTACGACGCCCTGCCCGGCGCGCGCGATGGCTACGCGGGCAATAAGACGGCCACCATTCCCGTCCTGCGCTTCATGACCGTGCCGGACGCCAGCACCCGCAGCAACGGACTGCTCTCGGGCGACCTGGACGTGGTGGACGGCATTGAACCCACCACCCTGGCCACGCTGCGCAGCCAGGGCATCCCCGTGCAGGTGCAGCAAACGCCCAGCTGGCTTGTGATGCAGGTGCAATCCACCGCACCGGCACTGCAAGACGTCCGCATGCGGCAGGCCATCGCCCAGGCCCTCAGCCTGCCGGATCTGGCCGAAGCGTCGGGCGAAGGGCTGTACACGGCCAATCCTTCGGTACTGGTGCCGCAAAGCCCCTACTACGACGAACGCAGCAAGACCTGGCCGGCCTATGACCCCGCCGCGGCCCGCAAACTGCTGGCGCAGGCCGGTTACAAGGGCCAACCGATCACGCTGCTGGTGGCCAACCGCCAGGAACGCGTGCAGGCGGCCACCATCGTGCAGGCCATGCTGGCCGCTTCCGGCATCAATGTCGAGCTGAAGGTGCGCGACTGGGCGTCGCAACTTGATCTGTACGGGCGCGGCCAATATGAGCTGGCCATCTTCGGCTATTCGGCGCGCCTGGACCCGTTGCTGATGTATGAATCGCTGATCGGCGATAAAAAGCTCGAGCCCACCCGCCAATGGGACGATCCCAAGGCTGCTGCCCTGCTCAAGCAGGTCGCGATGGAGCCCGATCTGGCCAAGCGGCGCGATCTTTTCAACCAGCTGCACGAACTGATGGCGCGCGATATCCCCATCATCGGCCTGTTCAATCTGCCCGTCGTGACCGCCCTGCGGCCCGTCGTGCAGGGTTACGCGGGCTGGCCAGCGGGCACGCACCGCTTCTGGGGCGTGACCAAGACCCAACCCTGACACGACCACCCGACATGTCCTACGCTGAAATCCATTACCGGCACGCCGACGCCACCGCGCTGGCGGCCGCCATCCGCGACGGCCAACTCAGCCCCGCCGATGCGGTCGCGCACGCGTTCGCCGCCATCGACCGGGTCAATCCCCACTTGAATGCCGTCATCCTGACGATGCGCGAAGCGGCCGAGGAGCAGCTGCGCCATCTGCCCGCCGACGCGCCGCTGCGCGGCGTGCCGGTGCTGCTGAAAGACGACTGCCCGACCTATGCCGGGGTGCCGATGTCGTTCGGCTGCCGCGCTGCCCGTGGCTACGTGCCGGCCCACGACCACGAGATCGTGCGCCGCTACAAGGCCGCCGGCATGGTCATCGTGGGCAAGACGAACCTGCCGGAGTTCTCCGGCAACATCGCCACGTCACCGACGCTGCACGGCCCTACGCTGAACCCGTGGGATGCCGGCCGCAGCATCGGCGGGTCGTCCGGCGGCGCGGCGGCCGCGGTGGCCGCTCGCATGGTGCCGTTGGCCTATGGCAACGACGGCGCGGGTTCGATCCGCATTCCGGCGGCCTGCGGTGGATTGTTCGGCCTGCGGGCGTCGCGCGGGCGCACGCCCTGCGGCCCGGTGTCCAGCGAGAACTGGGGCGGGCTGGTCAGCCACCACGCCCTGACGCGGTCGGTGCGCGATTCGGCCTTGCTGCTGGACCTGACTGACGCGCCGGAGCCCGGCGCCCTTTACGCCGCGCCGGCCAAGTCCGGCCCCTACGTCCAGGCGGCATCCCGCGATCCGCGGCCGTTGCGCATCGGCGTCGTGGCCGGGCCCGGCATGGGCTTGCGTCTGGACGATGCCATCGCCGCCGCGCTGGACGATGCCGCAGCCCTGTGCCGCCAGCTGGGGCATCGCGTCCAGGCCGCCGCCTTCAATTTTGACGAATCGGCCCTGGCCGATGCTTACCTGCGCATCATCGCCGCCTACACGGCGCTGGAAGTGGACGCGATTGCCGCCGACAGCGGGCGGCCGCCCGACGCGGACGGCTTCGAACCCGTCAACCTGGGTCTGGCCGAGTATGGTCGCAGCTTGTCGGCGCCGGCCCTGCTCGCCGCGCGCAACACCGCCAACAGCGTCGCCCGCAGTCTGGGCCATTTGTTCGCGGAGGTCGACGTCCTGTTGACGTCCGTCATGCCGACGTTGCCGCCGCCCATGGCCGCCCTGGACGTGCGCGGCCCGGACTGGCGCGCCTTCGCAAGTGAGTTCATGCAAGGCACCGTCTTCACGCGCCCGGCCAATGCCGCCGGCATCCCCGCCATGAGCGTGCCGCTATTCCAGACCCCGGCGGGCCTGCCCATCGGCATTCAGTTCATGGCGCCTTACGGCGACGAAACCACGCTATTCGAACTGGCGGGCCAACTGGAGCGCGCGCGCCCGTGGGAAGGCCGGCTGCCCCCAACCCACGCCTGACGTCATTGTCGGGGCTGCTATCGCGCCGCACGGCAAGCGATACGCCCCGGCAGGCGGCCAGCCGCCAAGCTGGCGGCAAGGCCACGGTGGTCGGCCGGAATCAGGCCTCGATGCCGCGCGATTCCAGATAGTCTTCGTAGCCGCCGCGGTAGTCGATGATCTCGCCGGAAGGCAGGATTTCGATCACGCGGGTGGCCAGCCCCGACACGAATTCGCGGTCATGCGACACAAAGACCAACGTGCCTTCGTACTTTTCCAGCGCGAACTGCAGGGATTCGATCGACTCCATGTCCAAGTGGTTGGTCGGCTCGTCCAGCAGCATGACGTTGTGGCGGCCCAGCATCAGGCGGCCGAAGGTCATGCGGTTCTTTTCGCCGCCGGACAGCACCTTGGGCGCCTTGGGCAGATCGTCCGCCGAGAACAGCAGGCGGCCCAGCACCGAGCGGATCGACTGGTCGTCGTCGCCGGGCTGGCGATGGTCGCCCATCCAGTCCAGCAGGTTGATGTCGGTTTGCAGGAACTGGTCCGAGACGTCCTGGGCCATGTAGCCCAGATCGGCGTTGTCGGACCACTTCACCGAACCCGAGTCCGGCTGCAATTCGGTGGCCAGCAGGCGCAGCAACGTGGTCTTGCCCACGCCGTTGGCGCCGATGATGGCGATCTTTTCGCCGGCATCGACCATCGCCGAGAACTTGGTGATCACCGGCGCGTCGTACGCCTTGGTCAGGTTCTCGACCGTGACGGCCAGGCGGTGCATGACCTTGTTCTGTTCGAACCGGATGTACGGGTTCTGGCGCGACGATGGCTTGACCACGACCTGGTCGGCCTTGATGCGGTCGATCTGCTTCAAGCGCGACGTGGCCTGGCGCGACTTGGACTTGTTGGCGGCGAAGCGGCGGACGAAATCCTGCAGTTCGGCGACGCGTTCCTTGGCCTTGGCGTTGTTGGACACCAGACGCTCGCGCGCCTGGGTCGAGGCCAGCATGTAGTCGTCGTAGTTGCCGGCGTAGATGCGGATCTCGCCGTAGTCCACGTCGGCCATGTGCGTGCACACCTGGTTCAGAAAGTGGCGATCGTGGCTGATGATGATCATCGTGCTCTGGTAGCCATTGAGCACGTTTTCCAACCAGCGGATGGTGTTGATATCCAGGTTGTTGGTCGGTTCGTCCAGCAGCAGGACGTCGGGGTTCGAGAACAGCGCCTGCGCCAGCAGCACGCGCAGCTTCCAGCCCGGGGCGACTTCGCGCATGGGCAGGTTGTGCTGGTCCACGGCAATTTCCAGGCCCAGCAGCAATTCGCCGGCGCGTGCTTCGGCGGTGTAGCCGTCGTACTCGGCGAACTTGGCTTCCAGATCGGCCGCGCGCATGTAGTCGTCTTCGGTCGCTTCCGGATTCGCGTAGATCGCGTCGCGTTCGGACATGGCGGCCCACATCTCGGTGTGGCCCATCATGACGACGTCCAGCACGCGCAGGTCTTCGAACGCGAACTGATCCTGGCGCAGCTTGCCCAGGCGCACGCCCGGCTCAAGCGAGACGTTGCCGCCGGACGATTCGAGATCGCCGCCGATGATCTTCATGAACGTAGACTTACCGGACCCGTTGGCCCCGATCAGCCCGTACCGGTTGCCTTCCCCGAACTTGACGCTGACGTTCTCGAAAAGGGGCTTGGGACCGAACTGGATGGTGAGATTGGCTGTGGATATCACGGTGTATTTGAGTCTGAGGGCGTCCGAAGACGCATGCGGAGAAACCCGATAGTGTAGCAAACGGCGCTACGGCCCCGATTTCAATGCCTGGCCCGAATGAAAACGCCCCCGGTTCCGGCCGGGACCGGATGCCGGGGGCGAATCGCCAGAAGCGACGATCAGTGGTGATGTTCGTCCAGCACCAGGTGCGCCAGGCCCTTTTCGGTCGCGATGCCCACCTTCTGCCCGATGGGCAAGGTGGCCTTGGTGGCCACATGGCCGTAAGGCAAACCGGTGATGACCGGCACCTTGACCGTCTTGCGCAGCCAGGCAACGACTTCATGGAGGTCGTAGCCCTTGTCGTGCGGCGCCAGTTTGTAGTCCGAGAAGCGGCCCAGCACGATCGCCTTCTGCTTGGCCAGGACGCCGGCCTGCCACAGCTGGATCAGCATACGCTCGACGCGATAGGGATGCTCGGCCACGTCTTCCAGGAACAGGATGCCGCCGCGGATCTTCGGAAAATAAGGCGTGCCAAGCAGCGACGTCAGCATGGCCAGATTGCCGCCCCACAGGATGCCGCGCGCATCGACCGGATCGGCGTCTTGCGTTTCGAAGCTGAGGATTTCGAGTTCGCCGCGCATCACTTCGCCGAACAGCGCTTCGGTCAGGTCATCGACTTTCTTGCCGCCAAAGTCGGCCACCGCCGTGGCGCCGGTGTAGCTGACCGCGCCCGTCTGCGCCAGCAGGCCCAGGTTGAAGGCGGTGAAGTCGCTCATGCCGACAAAGCGCTTGCCGCTGTCGGCCATTGCTTTCCAGTCGATCTGATGCAGCAGCCGGCCCATGCCGTAGCCGCCGCGCGTCACCATGACGATGGGCAGCTTTTGCTTGATGGCGCGCGCCAGGCTGGCCAGGCGCTGCGCGTCGGTGCCGGCAAAGCGCTGGTGTTCGGCGTAGGCGGTGCGGTCGATGGCGGTCTTGAAACCCTGCTGTTGCAGGCGTTCGCGGGCAAGCTCGACCGTGGCGGGGTCGCGCACGGCCGACGACGGCGAGATCAGGTAGATGCCGCGGGCGTCCGGCAGCGTGTGGCTGTGCCCGTGGTCGTGGCTGTGATCGTGGCCGCAATCGTCGTCGCAGGCGGGGCCGTGGTGATCGTGGCCTTGGGCGGCCGCCTTGATCGCCGTCTTTGCGGCGGGCTTGGCGGCGGTCTTGCCGGCCGTCTTGCCGACGGCTGCTTTCGTGCCCGCCTTGGCGGCTTTGGGGGTGTTCATGCGATGGATTCCTTGGCGCGGCGTTCACGGAAGAACCGACGCAGCAGGTCGCCGCAAGGTTCCGCCAGCACGCCGCCGGTGACTGAAGTGTGATGATTGAGTTTCGGGACCGACCCGACGTCCAGGACGCTGCCGCAAGCGCCAGTCTTGGGGTCATAGGCGCCGAACACGACACGCGCAAGCCGCGCGTGCAGCATGGCGCCTATGCACATGACGCAAGGCTCCAGCGTGACATAAACGGTGATGCCCGGCAGACGGTAGTTTTCCAGCTGCCGCGCGGCGCTGCGCAACGCGACGATCTCGGCGTGGGCGGTCGGGTCATGGTCGATGATGGTGCGGTTGTAGCCGCGGCCCAGGATCTCTCCTTTGGCGGACACGACCAGCGCGCCCACGGGCACTTCGCCGATGTCGTAAGCCGCCTGGGCCTCTTCCAGCGCCAGGCGGATGTAGCGGGCGTCTTCTTCGGTCCAGGGCGGCACGGGCGCAAGCGGACCGGCCTCAACCACGGTACACCCGGGACTTCAGCGCGATACGGCCGGCCAGGCTGGTCACGGCCTCTTCCAGCCACTGGTAAAGCTCGGCCTGTTCGTCGTAGCGCGCCTGGTTCAGGTTCGACACCCGGCCTTCTTCGATGAAGCCCCAGGCCCGGCTGCGCTTGTCGCGATGCTTCGGGTCCCAGACGCCGAACGCGAAGCCGCCGGCGCGGCGGATCAGCGAGAAGCACGGGATATCGGTGTAGCCGTCGCCGACGAACACCATCTGGTCGAACGGCACGCGCAAACGGTCTTCGGGCACCTTGCGGTTGACCTCGAAGGGTTTGTTGCGGAAATCGCGCCCGATGATGCCCTTCTGGATGTGGAACAGATAGCGCGTCTTGTCGGTGAAGCTGACGATGCGGCGCGGGAACGCGATGCCGCCGTCATCGCCGTAGACGAATTCGGAGGCCCAGATTTCGGTGAATTCATGCGCGATGGGCGTGGAACGCACCACGTCGCCAATGCCGCTTGAGATCAGGTAGAACTCCAGCTGCACTTGCGGCTGTTCGGCTCGCACCGCCGCGCGCAAGCGCTGGAACAACGTCGGCACGCCGTCGTGCAGTTCAAGGCGCGAGCCCCATTCCTTCAGCCGCTGCTGCGTGATGAGCCCATTCGTGCCCGCCTGCGACAGCTGGATCATCTTGTAGAGGTATGCGGGAACCGGGTCCCAGTCGTGCTGGGACAGCAGCGGATCTACCTCGTCTTTCCAGAACGAGGCCGTGTCCACGCCGATGCTCTCCAGGAAGCCGGACGTGCTGTCCGAGGCCAGCGTGTCGTCGAAATCGAAAATCAGGGCGATGACATCGGACATGGGATGCGTGAATAAAGGACGGAATTAGGGCGAGAAACGCGCGACAGCCGCCATTTTGCCTGAATGTAGCGACGGCTGTGCGCCCTCCCCGGCCCTATCCGGCCATTATTGGCGCATCGGGGCGTTCATGGTGCCAGGGGCCGGCGCAGGCGTAGTTCCCGGCGCGGGCATCGTTCCCGGCGCGGGCGCCATCCCTGGCGCAGGCGCCGTGGTGGGGGGGGG
>NZ_JBHFII010000044.1:333112-366472 GCF_057334215.1 Achromobacter maghribensis
CCCCCCCCCCCCCGGCACCGGGATCACCGTTTCACGCAACACCCCGCCGCCCTGGACGCTGCCGCGCACATTGCTGGGCGAGCTCATCTGCGTCAGGCAGTCCTGGCGCGAGGCCGCCGGCAGGCGGTTACAGCGGTCGACCATGTTTTGCTGGTGCTGGCCGGTGCTGCCTTCCTTCAGATTCTGGCGATTGGCTTCATCGCGCGCGGCGCCGGCTTCGCGCATGCACGTGGCGCGATCCTGGTTGGTGTTGCCGCTTTTGCACTTTGCCACGTCCTGCTCGTACTGGGACTGGATGGCGGCGCGGCCGATCGCATCTGCCGCGTGGACCGCGCCCGCGGCCAACATCAAGCCCGCCGCGCAGAGAGACGCTGCCAGGCGTTTGGTATGCATGGGTCGTACGTTCATGGCCACCTCCTTGAAGAGAATTGAACCGTAAGCGGCCAAGACCAGCTGCGCGTCCCGCCGCTTGCTTACAACCACTATCCCACGATGCGGCGTCGGGGACATGTCCAGCAACTTGAATTCGTAAGGTTACGTATCAAGCGCCAAACTCGCGAGGACGCGCGCGCGCGACACCAAACCGGGGCGCGTGGCCCCTGTTCCGCTGCCCGTTGCAGCGCAACATGGCTAGGTGCGTTCACATGCAGTGTCGGTTGTTACCGGTGTCAGCGGGCATCCAGGTCGGCATCGGCCTTGGTCAGCCGGTTGCGATAAGTGGCCGCACGCATCAGCAGCATGGCCGTCACGGGCGACGACACGACCAGCAGCAACGTGATGATCACTTCGTGGAACACCGGGCGCGCGGACAAGGCCGAGAACACCAGGATGGACGCGGTCAGCACGCAGCCGCATCCCAGGGTATTGCCCAGCGTGGGCGCATGGATGCGCGCGTAGAACGTGCGGAACCGCAGCAGGCCGGCCGATCCCGTCAGCGCCAGCAAGCCGCCCAACACCAGCAGAATGCACGCCGGGATGCCGGCCCACAGGGGGATGGCGGTTTCGATCATGGCTCGATCACCTCGCCGCGCAACAGGAAGCGGGCCATCGCGGTGGACCCCACGAATCCGAACAACGCGATCAGCAACGCAATATCGAAATACAGCGACGCGCCGGAGCGGATGCCGAAAACCAGCATGACAAGCATGCCGTTGATGTACAGCGTGTCCAGTGCCAGCACGCGGTCTTGCGCGGTGGGGCCGCGCAAGAGGCGGATGGCGGCGAACACCATGCCCAGCGCGAAACACACCAGGGCAAAGGACGCCGCCCAATACAGTGCGGTATTCATAGTCATTCGAACATCTCCATCAAGGGGCGCTCATAGCGCTCCTGCACGAGCTTGACCCAGTCGTCTTCGTTCTGAAGGTCCAGCACATGCAGCTTCAGGCGGTGGTCGGGTGTCAGATCGACCCAGACCGTGCCCGGGGTATAGGTGACGATGCAAGCCAGCATCGCCAGGCCGTGCGGATCGCGCATGGTCAGCGGGATCATGATGAACCCGGGCGAAAAATCATTCGGGCGCGGATTCAGGATCAGTTTGCCCACCGCGATGTTGGACTTGATGATGTCCTTCGTGACGCGCAGGAACAGCGGCACCGCCTTCCACAGGCGGCGCGGCCGCGCATGCAACGGCCGCAGGCGCGAGGCCGCCCACGTGAACCACAGCGCCAGCGCCGCACCCAGCGCGATCTGGCCGGCGGACAGGCTTTCATTCAGGACCAGCCATAGGACGAACAGGAAAACGGGCAGGAAAAGGAAGTAAAGGCGGCGCATCAGCTTCCTCCCTTGGCGCCGCGGACCGTCTGCGCGGACATGACGGCGTCGATATACGACTTGGGTTGATCCAGTGACCGCGCCGCGTCGTCCAGATAAGCGGATACGGGGCCCGCGCCCGCGGCCAGACCCACGCACAGCAACAGCAACACCGCCACCGGCCCGGCTTCGATCACGCGCAGGCGCGGCGTGCTGCGATCATCGCTTGCCCAGAATACGCGGATGCCGGTGCGGCCCAGGCCCACCAGGCCAGCCAGGCCCGAGACCAGCACCGCGGCCACCAGGATCCATGCGTCCAGCGGGGGCGCGGATTCCGTCGCGGCGGACACGGCGGCCGACAGCAAGGAGAACTTGGCCACGAACCCCGACAGCGGGGGCAGCCCGGTCACCAGCAGCGCGCAGCAGATGAATGCCAGTCCCAGGAACGCCATCGCCGCCGGAATCGCCACGCCGACCACGTCGTCGGACCGGTTCACCGACGCGGGATCGTCAAGGTCGAAGGCGTCCAGCGTCACGGCCAGCACGTTTGCCCCGAAACTGCGCGTGCGCTCGATCAGTTCGGCCAACATGAAGAACGCGCCCGTCGTCAGCACGGAGCTGATCAGGTAGAACAGCGCGGGGCCAGTGAGCGTCACGCCGGGCATGCCCAGCGCCGTCAGCAACGTGCCGGCCGACACGATGACGCAATAGCCCACCATCTTCTCCAACTGCTGGGTCGCCAGCAGCCCCAACGCGCCGAACAGCAGCGTGGCGAGGCCCGCCGCGAACATCCAGTCCAGGCTGAATGCCGCTGGCGCGCCGGACGGCAGCAGCAGCGACCCGATGCGCAGCAACGCATAGATGCCGACCTTCGTCATGATGGAGAACATGGCCGCGATCGGCGCGCCGGCCGAGCCATAGCCCTTCACCAACCAGAAATTCAGCGGCCAGGCGCCGGCCTTCACCAGGAAAGCCACCCCCAGGATGGCGGCGCCGGCTTCGAACAGCATGCGTTCGGCGCCCGTCAGGTTGCCGGCGCGCAAAGCCAGGTCGGCCATGTTCAAGGTGCCGGTCACGCCATAGATCAGCGCGATGCTGATCAGCAGCAGGAACGACGCCACCAGGTTCACGGCGATGTACTGCAGGCCCGCGCTGACGCGCGCCACGCCCGACCCATGCAGCAGCAGCCCGTAGGACGCCGCCAGCAGCACTTCAAAGAACACGAACAAGTTGAACAGGTCGCCTGTGAGGAAGGCGCCGTTCAGGCCCATCAGCAAAAACTGGAAGAGCGAATGGAAGTGGACGCCGGCGCGGTCCCAGCGGGCCAGCGCATACGTCAGCGTCGCCAGGCCC
This sequence comes from Achromobacter maghribensis, assembly GCF_057334215.1. Classification (NCBI taxonomy): domain Bacteria; kingdom Pseudomonadati; phylum Pseudomonadota; class Betaproteobacteria; order Burkholderiales; family Alcaligenaceae; genus Achromobacter; species Achromobacter maghribensis. The sequence goes on from NZ_JBHFII010000044.1 coordinate 336,218, forward strand.
AGCACGGCGGTCAACGTCAGCATGACGGCGGCCAGCCGGTCCACCACCAGCACGATGCCGAACGGCGCGGGCCAATCGCCCACCAGGTAGACGCCGACCCCGCCGGGCCAGACGCCGGGCACGCCGCCGCCGGCCACCGCCAACAGCGCGATCGCGGCGGCCAGCTGGGCCAAGGTGGCGACCATCGAAATCGTGCCGCGCGCGTAGCGGCTGGTGTCGGCCAGCAACAGCATCGCCGCGCCCGCAAGCAGCGGCGTGATGATGGGCAATACAGGAAGGTGTTGAAGCCAGAAACTCAAGATTGGGACTCCCGTCCATCAACGTGGTCGGTACCCGTGAGGCCGCGCGAGGCCAGCAGCACAACCAGGAACAGCGCCGTGGTGGCGAAGCCGATCACGATCGCCGTCAGCACCAGGGCTTGCGGCAGCGGGTCGGCGTACCAGGAAGGGTCATGCGCCATGGCGGAGTCCACCACCGGCGGGCGTCCGGACGTCAGCCGGCCCATGCCGAAGATGAAAAGGTTGACCGCATAGGAAACCAGCGACAGGCCCATGATGAACTGGAAGGTGCGCGGCCGCAGCAGCAGCCAGACGCCCGAACCTGCCAACACGCCGATCGCGACGGCATAGATCAATTCCATCAGGCTTCCCCTGTTTGTGCGGCGGCCGCCTGGATCTCGGCGGCGGCCTTGCGTTGCGCGCGCAGCGATTGGTGGGCCAGCGCCACCAACACCAGCACGGTGGAGCCCACGACCAGCATGTACACGCCCAGGTCGAACAGCAGCACGCTGGACAAATGGACGTGGCCGACCAGCGGCAACGCCACGTCCCAGGCCAGCGCGGCCAGGAACGGCTTGTACGCCAGCCACGCGGTCACGGCCGCGATGCCGGCGGCCAACAGGCCGATCCCGATCCAGTTCTGCGGGTTGAGCCGGCTGCGCGATTCCACCCAGTACACGCCGCCCACCATGTATTGCAGGATGACGGCCGTTGCGAAGATCAGTCCGCCGACAAAGCCGCCGCCGGGCTGATTGTGGCCGCGCAGCAGGAAATACACCGAAATCAGCGCGGCGGTCGGCAGCAAGAGGCGCACCAGCACCGTCGGCACCATCATCGAGCCTTCCGGCAGCAGCGACTTGATGTCCGGCGCCGCCGGCACCCCGCCGTCCTGGTCCTTTTGCTGACGCGGCAGGTCGGCGCTTTCGGCGGCCGGACGGAAGCGGCGCAACAGCGCGTAGACCGTCAGCGCCACAATGCCCAGCACCGTGATCTCGCCAAAGGTATCGAAGCCGCGGAAGTCCACCAGGATCACGTTCACCACATTGGTGCCGCCACCATCGGGCAGCGCGCGATCCACGAAGTAGGAAGAAATCGTGTCGCCCTGCGGGCGCACCAGCACCGCGTACGCCAACGCCGCCATGCCGGTGCCGGCGGCGGTGGCCATCAGCAGGTCGCGAAGACGGCGGCCCCGGGCGCGCAGCGTGGCCTTGAGGGTTTCTTCGTCGTCCTTCGCGATCCGGCGAGGTAGCCAGCGCAGGCCCAGCAGCAGCAGCACCACGGTAACGACTTCAACGGAAAGTTGGGTCAGCGCCAGGTCGGGCGCGGAAAACCACACGAAGGTCAGGCAAGTGATCAAGCCCGCCCCACCCGCCAGCGCCAATGACGCCAGGCGGTGGTATTTGGCCTGATAGGCCGCGCCCAGCGCGCAAGCCCCGCCCACCAGCCACAACAACGCGAAAGCCGGGTCGACCGGCGCCATGCGGCCCGTGCCTTCCAGCCAGCCGCCGGCGCGCAGGGGCAGCCACGCCACGAACAGCGTGCCCAGCACGATCAGCAGCATCTGCACTTGCAGGCGCGACGACGCCACCCACCGCAGCAACCAGGCGGCCGCGACGCTGGAGCCGTCCAACAGCGATTCGAACGTGCGGCGGCCATCCAGACGGTAGATGAACGGCACGCGCCCCGGGTTGGCCCGCTGATGCACGCGCAGCACCAGGTACAGCAACACCCCGGCCGCGGTGGCGACCAGGCTCATCACCAGGGGCAGGTTCAGGCCGTGCCAGACGGCCAGGCTGTATTCCGGCATGTTGTCGCCCAGGATGCTCTGCGCCGCGGTCGCCAGGAACGGGCCGACCGTCAGGCCGGGCAACACCCCCACCAGCAGGCACATGAACACCAGCAGCGCGCTGGGGAACAGCATCCAGCGCGGCGGCTCGTGCGGGGCGCGTGGCAGGTCGGTGGCCGGGGGGCCGAAGAACACTTGCAGGATGAAACGCAATGAGTAGGCCACGCTGAAGGCGCCCGCGATCGTGGCCATCAGCGGCAGGCCGATCTGAATCAGGCTGTCGCCGCTGACGAAGGTGGTCTCGGCGAAGAACATTTCTTTGGACAGGAAACCGTTCAACAACGGCACCCCCGCCATCGAAGCCGCGGCCACCATTGCCAGCGTGGCGGTGATCGGCATGGCTTTGTACAGGCCGGACAGCCGGCTCAGGTCGCGGGTGCCGGTTTCGTGGTCGACGACCCCCGCCGCCATGAACAGCGACGCCTTGAACGTGGCATGGTTGATCATGTGGAAGATGGCGGCCACCAGCGCCAGTTCGCTGTTCAACCCCAACAACAGCGTGATCAGGCCCAGATGGCTGATCGTGGAATAGGCCAGCACGCCCTTCATGTCTTGCTGGAAGATGGCGGCATATGCGCCCAATACCAGCGTGATCAGTCCTGCGCCGCCGATGATCCAGAACCACTCGTCGGTTCCCGACAGCACTGGCCAGAAACGCGCCAACAGGAATACCCCTGCCTTCACCATGGTGGCCGAATGCAGGTAGGCGGACACGGGCGTGGGCGCCGCCATCGCGTTGGGCAGCCAGAAATGGAACGGGAATTGCGCGCTTTTGGTCAGGGCGCCAAGCGCCACCAGCACCAGCACGGCCGGGTACCAGGGATCGGCGCGCACAAGGTCGCCCGCCGCCAGTACGCGGTCCATGTCATAGCTGCCGACGATATGGCCCAGGATCAGCACCCCGGCCAGCAAGCAGAGCCCGCCCGCGCCGGTCACCGTCAGTGCCATGCGCGCGCCCCGGCGGGCATCCAGGCGGTGATGCCAATAAGCGATCAGCATGAACGACGCCAGGCTGGTCATTTCCCAGAACATCACCAGTTGGATCAGGTTGCCGGACAGCACCACGCCCAGCATGGCGGCCATGAAGGCCTGGAAGAACGAGAAAAAGCGCGGCACCGGGTCTTCCGGTGACATGTAATAGCGCGCATACAGGACCACCAGCGCACCCATGCCGGAGACGATCAGCGCGAACAGCCAGGCGTAGCCGTCCATGCGTAAAGTGAATTGCAGACCCAGGGCGGGCGCCCACGGCATGTCGAACCGGACCACGCCGCCATTGGCGACTTCCGGGTACAGGCTGGCAATCAGAACCACACAGGCCAGGGCGATCAGACCGGCCAACCACGCCTCGGCATTGCGGGCGTTCGAAGGCAGCAGCGCGGCGCACAGGCTGCCGGCAAACGGCAGAGCGAGGATCAGGATCAGCGACATGGCGTTCCGAGAATGTCCGGGCCCCCTCCCGCTGGCACGTGGCGGCGAGAGACGAAACAGACCGGGGATTGAAAAACGGACGGAACCCTGGCCCGGTGCGTCGCTGCACTACACGTTGCCCCGCGGGGACATCAACCAACGCCCCATTGAACGGCGCAGACAGAAACAAACGCAACAGCTTTCTTGCAAGACCGGGCAAGAATCTCATCCGAAAAATATCAGATTCTTGTAAGTTATGCAGAGATTTATGCATGTACCCGTCTAATGACAGCACGATGACTGCGCAATGATTGCGCAATGACAGGGAATTGGCAGACGTTCATGTTGTTGTCAGACATGAGATTTTCGTCGATCTGTCGCGATCTTCGGACATTGGTCCGTCCCCAGAAAAATTATTTTCGCATGGGGCAGGGAGAATCCTGAGTTGACCGTAGGGGGATTCCTGTGTGGAATGGCGCCCACGAAGCGTCGGCAAGGCCAGCATCCCGGCAACGCGCGCTTCACCGACGCCGGCCCAAGAAGCCGGCCGGCTCGGAACAACAAAATATGGAGAAGACTCTTGACCGTGCTGTCTCATGCCAAGGCCGTTCTGGCCGCCGCCATCGCAGGCGTCTGCTTTAGTTCCGGCGCCCAGGCCGCCGACCCCTACCCCAACAAGCCCATCCGCCTGATCGTCCCCTTCGCCGCCGGCGGCACGACCGACATCGTGGCCCGCATCGTGGCCGAAGGCCTGGGCCGTGAGCTCGGCCAGGCCGTCGTGGTGGAAAACCGCGGCGGCGGCGGTGGCTCGATCGGCGCCGATGCGTTGGTGCGCTCGGCGCCCGACGGCTACACGCTGGGCGTGGCCACGGTCAGCACCATGGCTACGAATCCGGCCACCAACCCGAAGAACCCCTATAACCCGATCAAGGACTTCACGCCGATCACCAACCTGGTGAACGTGCCGAACGTGCTGACGGTCAACCCGGCCGTGCCTGCCAAGTCGCTGGCCGAGTTCATCACGCTGCTGAAGGCCAACCCGGGCAAGTACAGCTACGCGTCGTCGGGCGCCGGCGGCATCGGCCACCTGGACGGCGAATTGTTCAAGTCGCTGACCAAGACCGACATGGTCCACGTTCCGTATCGCGGGTCGGGTCCGGCCCTGAACGACGTGATTGCCGGCCAGGTCAACGCCCAGTTCGACAACCTGCCCTCGTCCATGCCCCACATCCAGGCCGGCAAGCTGCGCGCCCTGGCCGTGGCCGCGCCCAAGCGCCTGCCCGCCCTGCCCGCCGTTCCGACCTTCAAGGAAGGCGGCCTGCCCGAAATGGACAACATGGCCTGGTACGGACTGGTGGCGCCCGCCGGCACGCCGCAAGCCGTGGTCGATCGCGTCCACGACGCCGCCGTAAAGGCGCTGAAAGACCCGAAGATCGTCAAGCGCCTGGCGGATGGCGGGTCGTTGGTGGACGGCAACACGCCCGCCGAGTACGCCGCACAGATCAAGCGTGAACTGGAGCTGCGCCAGCGCATCGCCAAGGAACGCAACATCGTGTCGACGAACTGATTCCGACCTTGGGGCAAGGCCGCGCCTTCAGATGGGCCGGCCTTGCCCACTTGACTACGATCGCGCGGGTGTTAGCATCTGGCCCCGTGCGATCCGATTTTTCCCCCATCCCCCCCGCTGCCTGCGTCCTTTGCGCCCTGCGCTCGACTCTGTTGAGCTCGCAGGAAGTCGCCGCGCGTTCCGCCTACGCGCGCTCCAAGCCCGGCTAATCGCCCGGCGCTTCCGCTTCTCCCCCCACCTGTTCCGGCCCGCCGCCGGTGGCCTGTGCACATCCCGCGCAGGCGCCGTCCGTCCGAGCCGGCGAACGCCCTGCCGCGTGGCCGGGTGTTCGCGCCCGACTCTTCGCCGCCCGCCATCGCCGCCGGCGGCCGCGCCACGCAACGATCACGCCTTAAGCGCCATGCAACTTACCAAGAAATTCGTCAAAGCCAAGAACCCCTGCGCGGGCGGCTACAAATGGTTCATCCGCGACCACAACGGACAGGGGGATTACCAGGCCGTGCTTGACGCGCTGGTCGCCGACGGCCGCGTCAGCGACGCATGCTGGCTGCTGGACCAGTTCGGCCCCACCGATGCCGTGCTGAAGCTGGACGCCGTCGATGCCAATGCCATCGTGTTCGCTGGCACGCTGGAGGTCCGCATGGGCATCAACGTGGACAGCGTCGTGCGCGCCGGCCGCAGCATCGTCACCGGCGGCGGCATCCGGGCAGGCGAAACAATCATGGCGGGCGAGAACATCACCGCGGCCGCCACCATCGCCAGCGGCGGCGACCTGCGCGCGGGCGGCGACATTTCGGCCGACTGGGGCATTGAAGCCGCTACTCGCCTGGACTGCGCGGGCAACGTGCGCGCCAAGTGGGACATCTGCGCAGGCCAGGACCTGGCGGTGACGGGCCATCTGCATGCCGGCCAGGACGTGCAGACGCAAGGCGCCATCAAATGCGGCCAAGGCATCAAGACCGGCGGCGATGTGCGGGCAGACAAGGAAATCAATGCGGCCTGCGGCATCCAGGCCGGCGGCGACATTCAGTGCGGTGACCATCTGGCATCCGGCTGGGGCATGATTGCCGGCGGGGACATCCGCGCCGACGGCTCGATCCGCGCCGGCGAAGGCCTGCAGGCCGAGGGCACGATTCAGGCCGGCGACGGCCACGGCGTCTACGCCGGGCTGAGCGTCCGGCTGGACGCCTGGCCCGTCTGCGCCCGCGTATCGGCGCGGACGCGCCCCGCCCAACTTGTCAGTGGTCACTGGGTTGGGCAGGACGCAGCCGAAGACGGCGACGCGGCGCCGGGCGCTACACAGCCGTCCTGGCACCCGAAGGCTTATCCCGCGCTGGCTTGACGGCGGCCGCCGGATGGCGCAATACCAGCATCAGCCCAAGCAGGATCGCCCCCATGCCCGCCAGGCTGAGCATGGACAGACGGTTGCCCAGGATCAGGTAGTCCAGCGCCGCGGTGCCAGCCGGCACCAGGTAGAACAGACTGGTGACGTTGACGAGGTTGCCGGCCTGGATCATGCGGTAGAACAGCAGCGTCGCCCCCACCGAGATCACAAGCCCCATCCAGACCAGGGGCAACACGAACCCCACGGTCCAGTCGGCCCGGATCGGTTGGAACGGCACGAACAGCAGGCATAGCGCCAGGCTGACCGCATACTGCAGCGGCATGACGTCCATGGGCGCCTGCTTGACGCGCTTTTGCAGGATGGCGCCCGCGGTCATGCTGGCCAGCGCGGCAAAGGCGAATGCCATGCCCGCCACGGAGAAGCGCGCCATGCCGATGCTTTGGTACACCACCATCACCAGGCCGCACAGCGCCAGGAACAGCCCGGCCAGCCGCGCGGGCGAATAGCGCCGTTCCATCATCGCCAGCGTCAGGATGGGTTGCGCGCCCAGCAGCGTGGCCAGTACCCCTGGCGTAATGCCATGGTCCAGCGCCAGCAGATAGCAAATGGAATAGCTGCCAATCAGCAGCAGCCCCGTCAACGCCACGGTGACCCGTGTGCCCGGCTTGGGCAGCCAGCGCTTGCGCCACAAGCAGATCGCCAGCAGCACGGTCAGGGCCAGGATGAAGCGCAGCAGCAGGAAGCCGAACGCCGAGGCGTGCGACAGCCCCCATTTGGCGAAGATCGCGCCGCCGCTCCACAGCAGCACGAACAAGGTAGTGGAGCCGTAGGCGGTCCACGTGGATCGATCAAAAGACATGAGTTTCACCTGTCAGGGTAAGAACAGGCTCCCGCCCTGCGCGCGCGCCATTGGCGGCGAGCGCGCACCGATCAACCGCGCGAGACGGACGCGATACGCGTCAACGGATCAAGCGGACTGAGGGAAAAGGAAGGGAGCGTCGGTTTGGCGGTTAGCCGAACACGACCGCCGAAGGCGGGTAGGCGCCCGAGACACCGCCGGAAGGCGGCGAGACAGGCGGCGATACCCCAGCCGAAACGACGGCGGAGATGACAGGGGAAACAACAGGAGAGATGACACCGGCATGCCCGGACCGCCCGCGCGCACGACGGCCGGCTGCGGAGGCAGCGGCGCAAGCATCGGCGAAGGGCATGGAATGAGGCATTTGCGTAGCCTAGCGTTCCGCCCTTGCCTCGTCAAGCGGATCGCGTCAGGAACCGCCGATCCGCCGCTGCTCGACCCCCATGTCCCGCCATGCATCGCCGTGGCAGGTGAACATCAGGATCTGGTGACGCGTGGCGGCATCGAACAGCGCCCGCTTCATGAAATCGCGCCGCGCATCGTCGGTGTGGACAAGCGCGTCGTCCAGCACCAGCAGCGTGGGCCGTCCGGCTTCGCGCAGCAGGTCGGCATACGCGAACCGGGCCAGGATGCCCAGTTGCTCGCGCGTGCCGAAACTCAGTGCTTCAAGCAGGTCTTCGCCATCGCCGCGGCGCAACGCAGTGGGCAGCAGCGCGTCGTCCAGGCGCAACGCGGCCTCGGGAAACAGCAAGGCCAGATAGTGGTTCAAGCGCCGCGCCAAGGGCGCCTGCAGCCGTTGGGTGGCGGCGGCGCGCTTGTCGGTCAGCAAGGTCAATAACAGTTCCAGCGCGGCCGCGCGGCGCGTGAAGTCATCGCGGCGGCGCGCCAGCCGTTCGCACGCGGCAGCGGACTCGGACAACCGTTCACCCAAGCCCTGAGCGCCCGCCTGGTCCAGCTTGCCTTGCAACTGCAGGATCTCGCCGTGGCGCTTGTGTTGCGCTTCGCGTTCGATGGCGGCCGACTTCTCATAGCGCTGCACGTCTTGCTCGACCAGTTCGGGCCGGTGCGCGGCCAACGCCCCCTGCGCCTCGCGCACGCGACGCTCCAGCTCGTCGTAGCCGCTACGCACTTCGGCCAGCCGGCCTGCGCGCGCCTGCCGTTGCGCCGCACGCTCGGGCGATTGCAATTCGGCGCGTCGGGCCGCCGCCTGGCCTTCCAGCAATTGCGCGCGGGCGCTGTCCGCGTCCAGCGCGCGCTGAGCGGCGGCCAACGACGCGTCGGCCTGTGTGGCCACCGCCTCGGCTTCGCGCAGCGCTTGCACCGCGGCGGGAAGATCGTCTTGATCCGGCGCCATGCCCGTCATCGGCGGCAGCTTGGCCAGCCGCTCCTGTAAAGGCACGCGCCGGGCCAACGCGTCGTCGCGCTGCCCACGCAGCACATCCACGCCCTTGGGCGCATGGATGGCCAGCGTCTTGCGCATGCCGTCCAGCTCGCGCTGCAATGCCGTAAACCGCGCGTGGCGCTGTTCGGCATCGGCCAATGCCGTCACGCCCAGGCGTTCCAGCAAGGCGGCCCAGGCGGCCTGCACGCCGGCAAGTTCGCGTTGCAGCGCCGGCAGATCCTGGCCGCCCGGCTCGATGCGAAAGCGCCCGACGCCCGGCAGGTCCAGTTCGGCGGCGGACGTCAGCAGAACTTGGTCCGCCCCTGCCAGCGGCCGCCCATCCAACGTCGCCGCCCGCCCCGCTTCCAACTGGTACGACAGCCGCGTGGCGATGGCTTGCTGGCGGAGCTGCAGGTTGGCCAGTTCGCGCTCGCTTTTGCGCAGCGCATCGATATCCGCATCCGCGATCTCGATGCGCAAGGCTTCCGCCTTCAGCGTCGAGCCTTGCTCGATGAGCGTGGTGACGGCTTTCAGCGCGTCGTCCAGCCGCTGCACTTCGGCATTCAATTGCGCCAGTTGCCGTTCCAGGTCGCCGCGGTCGGCAACGGCTTGAGCCGCGGCCACACGCAAGCGGGCCGCGTCGACCGCCGCCACATGGATTTCGCGCTGTTCCCGGGCGCGGGCCAGCGGCGCTTGCGCCGCCTCGACCCGGCCACGGGCGGCCTGGGCTTCCTGGACCAGCGCCTGATAATCGGATTCATCCTGCTGGTCGCGGCGTACCTGATCCTGCAGCAGGGTCAGCGTCTGCGCGGCCTGGCTTTGCTCGCGCCGCAAGCCCTCGAAGGCTTCGCGTTCCTTCGCCAGCGCGGCCAGCCGGGCCCGGGCCTCGACGGCCTTGGTCTCGAAGTCCTTCCAGGGTTGGTCGGTTTGCGCGCGCTCGTGGTCGCGGCGCAATTCCGCCAGACGGTCCACATCGGTATTGAGCTGGGCCATGGCCTGCGCGCAGTCGTCCCGTTCGGCGATGGCGCGCGCCAAGGCGTCCTCGGCATCTTTGTAGGCGCCCTTGGGGCGGCCATTACGGGCATCCAGCAAGGCAGCGCGCTCGGAGGACACCCGCTCGAACAGCCGGTCGCCGTCGCTGGCCGCGAGTTCGCCGGATAGCTGTGTAAGGGCTTCGCGCAGATGGGGGCCCGCATGGCCCGCGGCCTCTTGCAGATTGTGCCCATCACCCTGCTGGATCCACAGCAGGCCGGGAATGCCAGCCAGGTCGGGCTTGCTTTGGCCGCGCCCGGGCAGTTCGAATCCCAGCAAGGCGGCCAGCGCATTTTCGGCTTCCTCGCCGTCCAGCCGTTGCGCGCCATCATCGATCAGCAGCTCGCAACGGGCGCGCGACAGGAATTGTTTTTTCAGCACATAGGAATGATCCGCGTGCGTGAATGCCAGTTCGACCGAGGGCCGCGCGCCGGATTCCCCACGCGGGGCCAGGTCGGCGACCTTGCTGGTGCTGTAGCGTTCCAGGAACGCCGCGCGGATGGCGGAGGCCACCGTGCTCTTGCCAGCCTCGTTGGCGCCGACGAACAGGTTCAAGCCGTCTTGCAGTCCGTCCAGCACCATCGGCTGACGGAATTTGCGGAATTCTTCAAGCGCGATACGCGAGAGCTTCATTTGACGCCCCCCTGCGTGGCGCTTTCTCGCTGGAACCGCAGCAACAGCCGCAGCGCTTCGCCCGCCACCGCGGATTGCGCGGCATCGGCCTGCAAGGCCTGCAATTGCGCCGCCACTTCGCCGACGTAACCGCTGGCCCCCAGCTCGGCCAGATCGGCCAGGTCGGGTTCCAGTTGCAAGCCGGACAGGTCCGGCAGCAAGGCCCGCACTTGCGCAGCCGCTTGATCCACCGCGCGTTGCAGCGCGTCCCAGGTCTCCAGGTTGACATGCCCCTGCACGTCCAGGCGCAGCACGTCTTCGGCGCGAAGCGCCGCCAGCCGTTCGGCCAACGCCTGCGCGTCGGTCGGCAGGCTGACGGTTTCGGTCCAGGCGGACCAGCGGTACTTGCCCGTGGCCACGCGTTCAACCACGGGCTCGGCGCCCGGGCCGTCGATGCGCACATCCAGCACGTAGCCCGGTTCATTGCCACGAAAACGGTCTTGTTCCGGGGTGCCGGCGTACCAGGTGCGCGCGTCGATGGACAGGCAGCCATGCCAATCGCCCAGCGCCAGGTAATCCAACCCTGCACGTGCCGCGCGGTCGGGGGCGATGGGGTTCGTAGCGTCGATGGTGTCGGGCAGGCGGCCCGCGACGCTGCCATGGGCCAGGCCAACGCGCACGCGGCCGGGTGCCGTCTCAAGCGTGTCGAAAGCCTGCGTCACATCGTCATAGGTGTGGCGCTGCGTGAGCGGCGCGGCCAGCACCGCCAGGTTGATGGCGGGCAAGTCCACGGCGCGGGTGCGCAACGGCACCTGCACATTGGCGGGAATACAGCCCAGCTGCATCGCGCGGCTCCAGACGCTATCGGCCAACGCGGCATCGTGGTTGCCGGCAATCATTACCCAGGGGCCGGCGTAAGCCGCCATGGCGGCGAACAGCCGGCGGATCGTGCGATCCGACACGCCTTGCGTGTCGAATACGTCGCCGGCCACCAGCACGGCGTCCACGCCACGTTCCGTGGCAAGCGCCGCGATGCGCCCCACGACGTCAAAACGGGCCTCGGCCAGCAAGGCGGCGTCGTCGGTGTCGAATTGGCCGTACTGACGGCCGATCTGCCAATCGGCGGTATGCAGGAAATGGATCATGGGCCGATTTTGGCACAAGCCGCGCGGTTCAAAACAAACAACGGCCCTGCCTGCATGTTGCGCAGGGAGGGCCGTTGCGGGCTTGGCTTTTGGCCGATGCCCGATAAGCGGCGCGGCGGTGGCGAGAGCGCCGGATCAGGCGCGGTTGCCGTCCAGCACCAGCGGCGTGCGGGACGCTCCGCGGCGGTCATAGCGCGACAGGTCCAGCCCATCGGTGCGGATCGCCGGGCGCTGGCCCATGACCTGATCCGCCACCAGCTTGCCGGAGCCGCACGCCATGGTCCAACCCAGCGTGCCGTGGCCGGTATTCAGGAAGAGATTGTCGTAGCGGGTCGGGCCAACGACGGGCGTGCTGTCCGGCGTCATCGGGCGCAAACCCGTCCAGAACTCGGCCTGGGCAACGTGGCCACTGTCCGGGAACAGGTCGTTGACGACCAATTCCAGCGTCTTTCTGCGCGCGTCCTTCAGGCGCAGGTCGAAACCCGACAGTTCCGCCATGCCACCCACGCGGATGCGGTCGTCGAAACGCGTCACGGCGATCTTGTAGGTTTCGTCCAGAATGGTCGATACCGGGGCGGCGGCCTCGTCCTTCAGCGGAATGGTCAGCGAATAGCCTTTGACCGGATACACGGGCAGGTCCAGGCCCAGCGGTTCCAGGAAGCCGCGGGTGTAGCTGCCGAAGGCGGCCACGTAGCGGTCGGCCGTCAGGACCTGGCCGCCCACGCGCACGCCCGTGATCTGGCCGCCCACGGTGTTCAAGCCGGACACGGTCTGGTTGTAGCGGAAGTCCACGCCCAGCGCCGCGGCCATCTCGGCCAGCCGGGTCGTGAACAGGCGGCAGTCGCCGGTTTCGTCGTTCGGCAGGCGCAAGCCGCCGGCCAGCTTGTGGATCGAGCGCGCCAGGGCGGGCTCGACCGTCACCAGGCGGTTGCGGTCCAGCAGTTCGTAGGGCACGCCCACTTCTTCCAGCACGGTGATGTCGCGGCGGGCAGCTTCCAGTTGGGCCTCGGTACGGAACAGCTGCAACGTGCCACGCGTGCGCTCTTCATAATGAATACCGGTGGACGCGCGGAGTTCGCGCAGGCAATCCCGGCTGTACTCGGCCAGGCGCAGCATGCGTTCCTTGTTGACCGAATAGCGGTGGGCCGAGCAGTTGGCCAGCATCGCCGCCATCCACTTCAGTTGGTACAGGCTGCCGTCCAGCCGGATCGCCAGCGGCGCGTGCTTCTGGAACAGCCACTTGATGGCCTTCAAGGGAATGCCGGGCGCGGCCCAGGGCGTGGAATAGCCCGGCGACACCTGGCCAGCGTTCGCGTAGCTGGTTTCCTGGGCGGCGGCCGGCTGGCGGTCCAGGACCGTCACCCGGGCGCCCTGACGGGCCAGGTAGTACGCGGTCGTGGTGCCAATAACGCCGCTGCCGAGGACGATGACATGCATGATTCTTTCCGTATTTGGATGTAGACAGTATTTTCGGTAGTCTAAGAGCCTCCAGGCAGTGAAAAGCACTGATTATTTATGTTTGCCAGTGCTTTTCTCGGGCCCAACCCTGTTTTTTGATCGCCAAAAGTGAAATGCGCGACCTCGACCGAATCGACCTGAAAATCCTGGATATCCTGCAGCGCGAAGGCCGCATTTCGGTCACCGAATTGGCCGATCGGGTGAGCCTGTCCGCCACCCCCTGCTCGGACCGGGTCAAACGCATGGAGCGCGAAGGCGTCATCACGGGTTACCATGCGCGCGTCAACCCGGCCGCGTTGGGCAAGAACCTGCTCGTCTTCCTGGAAATCAAGCTGTCGGCCAAATCCGGCGATGTCTTCGACAAGGTCAAGAAAGAGCTGCTGTATGTGCCCGAAGTCATGGAATGCCATCTGGTTTCCGGCGACTTCGACTATCTGGTGAAGGCGCGCCTGACCGAAATGAACGAATACCGCCGCCTGCTGGGCGAAATCCTCAAACGACTGCCCGCCTCCGCGGAATCGCGCAGCTACGTGGTCATGGAGGAAATCAAGGAAAGCCTGTACCTGCCCGTCGATCGATAGGCGGTGCACGGCGTTGCAAGGGGGCCCTGCCCTTGATAGCCCCGAAGAGATGCGGTTTATTACCGAATCCGCACGCGCCGGCTGCTATGCTGGCGGCCCTCCGACCCGCGCCGGCAAGCCTGGTCAGACCCTAATTCTTTACGACTGCTTATGAATCGTCTCTATAAATACTTCTTCCGCGGCCTGATCACCGTCCTGCCGCTGGCCTTGACCCTCTATCTGCTGTACATCTTCCTGGCCTGGACGGAAGCCGTGGCGCTGACCTTCCTGCGCCCCTTCATCGGCGGCTTCTACGTGCCGGGCATGGGTCTGGCGCTGGGCATCCTGGGCATTCTGGCTATCGGCTACCTGGTCTCGAAACAGCGCGTACAGCGTTTCCTGACCGTGGTTGAAATGCCGTTCACCAACCTGCCCGTGGTCAAGAGCATCTATTCGTCCTTGAAGAGCTTTGCCGACTATTTCTCGCCCAGCTCGAAGAACACCGCGCAGCAGGTCGTGATTCTGCGCGTGCCGGGCCAGCAGCTGGAACTGGTGGGCCTTGTCACCCGCCGCAGCGTGGAAGGGCTGCCCGAAGGGTTCACCCAGGGCGACCGCGTAGCCGTCTACCTGCCGATGGGCTATATGATTGGCGGCTACACCGTGTTCGTACCGCAGGACTGGGTGCAACCGATCCAGATGTCGGTCGAAGAAGCCATGCGCTCGTCCCTGATCGCCTGGATGGCGCGCGCGGAAAGCGCCCCGCGCCCCGCGGCCCCCACCGTGCCCGAAGCGCCGCCAGCCACGCCCGACAACACGGGCGGCGGCGGCCCCGCCTGACACGGCCCGACGCCCGGGCCCACGCGCCCCGGCGCTGATCGCTTCCCCAACTGAATCCACGCACGCCCTCCATGCCCATCATCGAATTCACGCTTGCCGACGGCAGCCCCTACATTGAAGTCAATCAACTGCTGAAAGCCACCGGCGTCTGTGACAGCGGCGGCGCCGGCAAGATGATGGTCGCGGACGGCCTGGTCAGCGTGGGCGGCGTCATCGAAACCCGCAAGACCGCCAAGATCCGCGGCGGCCAGATCGTCACCTGCGGCGACGTCCGCATCGTGGTGCGCGCCGCCGATACGGCCGCCGACAACGCCTGACCCCTGCCCCGCCCGACACCGCAACGCCGCGAGCCACCATGAAACTCAAGATGTCCCAGAACTCGATCTTCGCCGTCCTGCTGCGCTCGCCGTGGTGGATGAGCGCTGGCGTGGCCGTGCTGCTGTGCGTGGGGGGGTTCGCCGCCCTGCCGCCGGACTTCGCGGCGATGGGCGTCTTTGCGGCGGTGCCGTTCGCGGTCATTTCCATCATGGCCGCCTACAAACAGCTGCGGGCGCCCTCCGACACCCGCGTGCAGGCGGTGGCGGAAGCCGCAGCCGCCATGTCCTGGGCCGACTTCGCCAACACGGTCGAAGCGGGTTTCAAGCGCGACGGTTGCGAGGTGCAGCGCCTGCAGACGCCCGGCGCCGACTTCGCGCTCAGCAAGGACGGCCATGTGGCCATCGTCAGCGCCAAACGCTGGAAAGCGGCCCGCGTGGGCGTCGATCCGCTACGCGAATTGCAGGCGGCGCGCGAAAAACGCGGCGCCCGCGAAGCGATCTATATCGCGCTGGGCGACGTGTCCGACAACGCGTGGCAGTACGCAAAGTCGCAAGGCGTATCGCTGATGACGGCGCCTGAACTGGCCAAGCTTCTGCGCGACCTGAAAGTCTGATCGCCGCCAGCGGGCGTCACACCACCATCACGGAACTGGCCGCGATCACGCGCCATTGGCCGGACGCCGCGTCCGGCGCCCAGGTGCGCATGAATCGAAACATGCCGTTGGCCGGCACGCCGTTATAGCTGCCCGAGATCCGGGCCTGCACCGACACGATGGCGCATTCCGCGCGCGGCAGAATATTCAGTTCAGAGAATTCCAGCCCATGGATCTTCAGCATGCCCGACCGGTGCGCGTCCAGATCGTCTTCCCGGGTGAAGCTCCAGCCCATATGGTTGGTGTACAGCAGCGCCGGATCCAGCAAGCGCTCCAGCGCCTCAACGTCGGAAGCCAGCATCGCCTGGCGCAATTCCTCTTCGGCGGCTTGAATCCGCCCTGCTATCGTTTGGCCCATCGTCTTTGCCTTCGCGGGATATCAACGCCGGCATTCTATTCCGACACGAGGCGTCGTGCTTTGTTGCCAAACTCCCGACCGGCGTTCGCGGGCTTACGATTAAATGCCAGTCCAGCTGCACCCGCCGGCTTCCCTGGCCTCGCCGAGAATCTTCCATGACCTACCGTATCCTTGCCGACCTGGTCCTCGTCGCGCACGGCCTCTTCGTCGCCTTCGTCATGTTCGGCGGCCTGCTGGCATTGTGGCGCCCCCGCATCGCGTACTGGCACTTGCCGGCGCTGGCCTGGGGCGCCATGGTGATCGGCATGGGCTGGATCTGCCCGCTGACCCCGCTTGAGGTGTCGCTGCGGCAACAGGCCGGCCAGCAGGGATACGCCGGCGGTTTCATCGAACACTATGTGCTGGGGCTGATCTACCCCGAAGGCATCACCCGGACGACGCAGATCGTGCTTGCCGCGCTGCTGATCGTGGGCAATATCGTGGTGTACACGTTATGGGCGCGGCGGCGCCGGCGCAACTTTTCCCAAGGATCCGACGCATGACCTCCCTTCCCGACCCCAGCCAGATGATCCGCGCCTACGACGCCGAAGGCCGCGAGATCCGCATCACCCGCGAGCAATGGCGCGACAACGTGCTGCCGGGCGCCATCGAACAGGACTGGAACGATGCCGACCGCCTGGCCGGCCTGGTCATCCAGTCGCTTAACGACGGCTTCATCGACGAGATGGTCCGCCCCGCCGAACGGCTGGCGGAACTGGACCGGAACGCCGAACGCGCGGTGGTGCTGCAAGCCATCGTCTACATGAAGCAGGGCCGGCTGGACGACAGCGAAGGCGTACTGCGGGCGTTCTGCGCGCAACACGGCGAAACCGGCATCGTGCTGACCAATCTGGCCAAAGTCCATGCCGAACGCGATGACGAAGCCAACGCGCTCGACACGCTGTGGCGCGCGCTGCAATTGGACCCCAACCAGGACAACGGCCTGGGCTGGTTCGAGGCCATCCACCGCGATGTCGGCGGCGACGCGGCGGGCATCGCGGCGATGCGCAAGGTCGCCGCGCTACCCGGCAGTTGGCGCGCGCGACTGTGGCTGGCACGCGGGGAACTCGGTTCGCACAACTACGCGGGCGCGCTCGCGCTGTACCGCGAAGCGCTGTCATATGCAGGGCAACCCACGCCCGCCGACCTGCTGATGCAAATGAGCGGCGACCTGGGCAATGCCGGCCGCATCGCCGACATCCTGGAATTGGCCGGCCCCCGGTTTCAGGCGCAGACCCATGGCCTGCCAGTGGGCAACAACCTGGTCAAAGCCAACCTGCACATGGGCAGGCTGGATGACGCCCAACATATCCTGGACCAGTTGCGCGCGCTGAACCGTCCCGACTGGCAAGAGACCCTGGCGTATTGGGACAATGAACTGGCGCAGGCCCGCCCCGGTGGCGCCGCCCCCCGCGGCAATGGCTGAAGCCGGATCGGCCGCGACGGGCGCGGCCTGGCTGAACAGCCCGCCGGCTAGAGGCCGCGCGCGATGACCAGCCGCTGGATATCGCTGGTGCCCTCGTAGATCTGGCACACGCGCACATCGCGGTAGATGCGTTCGACCGGGAAATCCTTCAGATAGCCGTAGCCGCCCAGCGTCTGGATGGCGGCCGAGCAAACCTTTTCGGCCATCTCGGAGGCAAACAGCTTGGCCATCGACGCCTCGGTCAATGCCGGCCTGCCCGCTTCGCGCAATGCCGCGGCATGCAGCACCATCTGGCGCGCCGCATGAATCTGGGTCGCCATGTCGGCCAACCGGAACGAGACGGCCTGGTGTTCCATGATGGGCTTGCCGAAGGCCTGGCGGTCGCGGGCGTAATCGCGCGCGCATTCGAACGCCGCGCGCGCCATGCCCACGGATTGCGAGGCGATGCCGATGCGCCCGCCTTCCAGGTTGGACAGCGCGATCTTGTAGCCCTCGCCCTCGGCGCCCAGCCGATACGCAGCGGGGATGCGCATATCCTCGAAGGCGATCTGGCAGGTGTCCGAGGCGTGCTGGCCCAGCTTGTCCTCCACCCGCAGTACCTGGTACCCCGGAGTATCCGTCGGCACGATGAACGCTGAAATGCCGCGCTTGCCGGCGTCGGGGTCCGTCACCGCGAAAACGATCACTGTCTGGCCGCTTTTGCCCGACGTGATGAATTGCTTGGCGCCGTTCAGGATGTAGTTGTCGCCGTCACGGCGCGCGCGGGTGTGCAGGCTGCTGGCATCAGACCCCGCCTGCGGCTCCGTCAGGGCGAAACCGCCAATGTGTTCGCCCGTGGCCAGCGGCCGCAGGAACTGCTCTTTCTGCGCATCCGTGCCGAACTTCAGGATGGGCATGCAGGCGACCGAATTGTGCACGCTCATGATGGTGGAACACGCGCCGTTGCCTGCGGCGATTTCCTCCAGCGCCACGGCATACGACACGTAGCCGCTGGCGTTGCCCTCCCATTCCTCCGGCACGAGCATGCCGAAGAAGCCCAGTTGCGCCATCTCCTGGATGGCGTCGGCAGGATAGTGATGTTCGCGGTCCCAGCGTTCGGCGTTGGGCGCCAGCCGTTCCGCGGCGAAGCGGCGCGCCATTTCCTGAATGCTGAGCTGTTCTTCCGTCAACAACATGCTTTTCGTCTCCTGGGATGCAAGGCGGGCTGGCGCGGGATGGGCGCCGCCCGTTTTGTTTTTTGCACGGCCGCAGCGGGTTCGCGGGCGTGGCATGGCATCGAGAATACACCGCCGGTCGGCTTGGGCGGCATCGGGAGATTCGCGCATTGCGACATAAAGAACTTGATAAGTTGCTTGAAATCCTGAATTCGATTTATCATGCAACTTACCAAGTATCTTGATCAGCCTGAACAGGAATCTCCCTATGCTTTACGACGCCATCATCGTGGGCGGCAGCTTTGCCGGCCTGTCCGCCGCCATGCAACTGGCCCGCGCCCGCCGGCGCATTCTGGTGATCGACGGCGGCCTGCCCCGCAACCGGTTCGCCGTGCACGCACACGGCTTCCTGGGCCAGGACGGCAAGCCGCCCCGCGACATCCTGTTGGAAGCACGCGACCAGTTGGCGCAATACCCCACTGTCAAATTCCTGGACGGCCAGGCGGTCGGCGCATGCGAACACGCGGGCCAGTTGCACGTGACGATGGCCGACGGACACGAAGTCCAGGGCAGGCGCCTGATCCTGGCGATCGGACTACGCGACGAATTGCCCGCGATGGCCGGGCTGCAGGAACGCTGGGGGCAGACCGTGCTGCATTGCCCCTACTGCCACGGCTATGAAATGGCCGGCCGCCCGTTGGGCGTGATGGCCGCCCATCCGCTGTCGGCGCATCAGGCGATGCTGCTGCCGGACTGGGGGCCCACCACGTATTTCACGCAAGGCGAATTCGAGCCCGATGCGGAACAGGCGGCCCGATTGGAAAAGCGCGGTGTGCGCATCGAACGCACGCCCATCGTCGAACTCATGGGCACGGCGCCCGCGCTGGACGCCGTCAAACTCGCCGATGGGCGGCGCATGGCGGTGCACGCGCTGTTCGTGGCCAGCAAGACCCATATGGCCAGCCCCTTGGCGATGCAACTGGGCTGCGCGTTCGACGACGGCCCAATGGGCCCGGTGATCCGCAGCGACGAATTCAGGCAGACGACGGTGGCGGGCGTTTACGCCACGGGCGACGCCGCCATCCCGATGAGCAACGCGACGCTTGCCAGCGCATCCGGGGTAATGGCCGGTGTGTGCGTGCACCGCTCGCTGGTGATGGAATAGGCGATAGGCAACTTACAGGCGGTTCCTGAAGAACGCCACGACCTTGGCGTTCAGATCCTGATGGAACCGCAGGCGGTCGAAGCCGGCCGCATCCCGGCAAAGCGCGGGCAAGGCCTCGGCCTGTTCCGCCGGACAAGGTGCCAGGAACGCAAAATGCCCGGCTTGCTTCGCCTGGTGAAAGTCCGGCGCGGCAGGCAGCGCTTGCCGCACCGCTTCCACGCTGGCCGGCGTGATGCCGTCTCCGCCCTGCTCCGACACCCAGAGTTGCACCGGAATCTTCACCTGTTTTAGCGCCCCGTCCGGGAACGCGTTCAAAGGGTCGGCGATGACGGCCGCCTTGATGCGGTCATCGTGCACATAGGACTGCCGCGGAATCTTCCCGCCCGCCATGTCGCGGCACATCGGCAGCGCCGGCGCATCCTGGCAAATGGCAAGGCCCGCCTGGAAATCCGGCACGGCGCCCGCCAGCACCAGCCCGGTATAGCCGCCCCGTGAAAAACCGAAGACGCCGATTTTCGTGGAATCGACCTGGCCCTTCTGCGGCCAGGCCTGCGTCATATAGTCGATCAACCGCCGCATTTCCCTCGGACGCGTCGAGAAGATCGACAAGTACCCTTGCCGCGACCGGTCCTGCGCATTGTCGCCGACGTGGTTGATCGCCGCGACGACGAAGCCCGCATTGGCCAACGCCGCGGCGGTGTCGTGATGGCTCAGGAAGGACCCCGCCGATCCGTGCGAAATGACGACGAGCGGATATTTGCCGTCGGGCACCGGGCAATTCAGCACACCAGGAATCGTGGCCTGGCCGATCTTGATGTCGGCCGCGGGCGCCCCGCACGGATACCAAATGGCGCCCGACAAGCCCGGACCGTTCTGGTCCATGGGAAGGGACAGGCGTTGGAAACCGGCGGCGTGGGACTGGGGGGGTGGAACGATCAAAAGAAGGTAAATAAGCAGAACGGAACGCAGAGCCATATTCAGAAAGATTGGGTTGGAAACCAGCCACGGAAAATTCGTTCGCAGTCGGCGCCAAAATTGGACTTGCAAGGGACCTCGACAACAGAATTGTGCGATACGCGACGCCTAGATTAGCATCGGCTTCCCTGCCACTTTCAAGATACGAAGCACTAAGTGAACAAACCGCAACCCCACCCCAATCCGTCGAGAATCGACAAAACCAGCGCGACGGCAATTGACCATACGCGGCCAACTGAACGATCAGCGGTGCAGCGAAGGCTGCTGAAGTTCCTAGCGACGCTGGCGGCTGCATCGGCCATGCCGTTACTGTATCTAAATGGCTCTGCATACCATGATGGATACCTCAGCCGGCTTGGATTAGTCCCTTCCATGTTCCCGCTGGACACCGCGGCCACCTTGATTCACGGCGTATTGGCTTGGTACATCGCGTTGGCCAAGGGAGTGGGCTTCATCGCTGCCATCGAAACCCGCCACCTATGGAAGATAGGGATCGGATTCCTAGTCGCTTCTTTA
Source organism: Achromobacter maghribensis (assembly GCF_057334215.1). Taxonomy (NCBI): domain Bacteria; kingdom Pseudomonadati; phylum Pseudomonadota; class Betaproteobacteria; order Burkholderiales; family Alcaligenaceae; genus Achromobacter; species Achromobacter maghribensis. The sequence continues at coordinate 357,151 of NZ_JBHFII010000044.1, forward strand.
ATGACTGGAACTTGGCTTTGGCTGGTTCAAAAAAAAGCGCCCAAAGAAAACCAACTTGCATCTCCAAAAAAACAAAGAAAAGAAAAATCCGGCTTCCGGCAATGGGCTGCCAAAGTAGGAAATGGCGCCTTCTATATTTTTCTGGCGGGATACGGATTCATACTTCTATCTTTCCTATTAACCCTGACGATTTCCGCCCTCATCATCCCATTCTTGAGTGTGGGAAAGTCTGTCGCAGCGGAAGAATTCGCCAAGGAGTTTTCGACCTCCCCCATCGCCCACATGACAATCGGCTCCGAGAAGAAATCGTCTTACCGAATAATCCAATGTTCAGCGTCTTTTTGCGCCCTTTACGCTGACGGCACCATCTTGACTGTTCCACTCTCCAAAATCGAGTTTGCCACGTCTTCGCTCCGATAAAGGCGGCTCAACAAAGTGGCATCGCCGACGGAACCGATCCTTGAGCCGACAAGGATTCCAACTTTTTTTGGATTCTTTGTCGGCTCAGAATATTCACCCTACCGGACCTTGCCCTCCTTCCAGGCCGCCAGCAGCTTTTCATAAGGAATGGTCTCGCCCTTGGGCTTCTCGTTCGCCAGTTTCTTCCAGGGCGCGTGCTGATCCGACAGCCACTTGGCCGGGTCGCTCTTGGCGTTGAGCTTCGGCGCGCATTGCGCCATGCCCGCGCGTTCCAGGCGTGCCATCACCTGATCCATTTCGTTGGCCAGGTTGTCCATCGCGGCTTGCGGGGTCTTTTCACCCGTGACGGCCGTGGCGACGTTCTTCCACCACAGTTGCGCCAGCTTCGGATAGTCCGGCACGTTGTTGCCCGTGGGGGTCCATGCCACGCGGGCCGGGCTGCGGTAGAACTCGATCAGGCCGCCGTAGTTGGCGGCGTTCTTGGTGAAGAAGTCGCTATGGATGTCGCTGTCGCGGATGAAGGTCAGGCCGGTGATGGACTTCTTCAACGACACGGACTTCGACGTGACGAACTGCGCATACAGCCACGCCGCGGCCATCTTGTCGGGGTTGGTGGACTTGAAGAAAGTCCATGACCCCACGTCCTGGTAGCCGTTCTGCATGCCGTCCTTCCAGTACGGGCCATAGGGCGACGGGGCCATGCGCCATTTGGGGGTGCCATCGTCGTTGACGACTGGCAGACCCTTCTTCGTCATGTCGGCGGTAAAGGCCGTGTACCAGAAGATCTGCTGCGCGATCTGCCCTTGCGCCGGAACGGGGCCGGATTCCGAGAAGGTCATGCCCATGGCCTGCTGCGGCGAGTACTTCTTCATCCAGTCGATGTACTTCGTCAGCGCATAGACGGCGGCCGGACTGTTGGTGGCGCCCCCTCGCGATACCGACGCGCCCACCGGCGTGCATTTGTCGTCGGCGACGCGAATGCCCCATTCGTCCACGGGCATGCCGTTGGGCAAGCCGCGGTCGGCGGCGCCGGCCATGGACAGCCATGCGTCGGTGAAGCGCCAGCCCAGCGACGGATCCTTCTTGCCATAGTCCATGTGGCCATAGACCTTCTTGCCATCGATCTCCTTGACATCATTGGAGAAAAAGTCCGCGATGTCCTCGTAGGCGGACCAGTTGGTGGGCACGCCCAGGTCATACCCGTACTTCGCCTTGAACTTGTCTTTCAGGTCCTGGCGGGCAAACCAGTCGGCGCGGAACCAGTACACGTTGGCGAATTGCTGGTCGGGCAACTGATACAGCTTGCCGTCGGGCGCGGTGGTGAACTTGGTGCCGATGAAATCCTTGATGTCCAGGTTCGGGTTGGTCCATTCCTTGCCCGCCCCGGCCATGTAATCGGACAGCGGCAGGATGGCGCCGTAGCGATAGTGGGTGCCGATCAGGTCGGAGTCCGAGATCCAGCCGTCGTAGATCGACTTGCCCGACTGCATGGAAGTCTGCAGCTTTTCGACGACGTCGCCTTCCTGGATCAGATCGTGGTTGACCTTGATGCCGGTGATTTCACTGAAAGCCTTGGCCAGCGTCTTGGATTCGTATTCGTGCGTGGTGATGGTTTCGGATACGACGCTGATTTCATTGACCCCCTTGGCACGGAGCTTGGCGGCGGCGTCCATGAACCACTTCATTTCCGCCATCTGCTGGTCTTTGGACAACGTCGATGGCTGGAATTCGGAATCCACCCACTTCTTCGCTTCCGGCTCGCCGGCCCATGCCCCTGACGTTCCGATCAGGGCGATAGCGGCCGCCATGGCGTGCATGCGCAATTTCATGACCTGTCTCCTCGAATGGCCTTCCCCATCTATTGCTGCGGACCTCTGGCCGGGGAAGATGCGGGCCCGTAGTCCTTGAACCAAGTGAGGGATCGAAACGCCCCTTCAGCCTTTCCTCATGATGAAGGCCAACAGCAGCATGGACAGCACGAAACTGATCCACACCGATGGCGGCTCATCCAGCGAAAACCATTCCACCGCCTTTTGCCCGAACCCCAGAAATGCCAGGTTGAGCCAGGCTGCGGCCATCAGGCCGATGAACAACCTGTCGCCCCGGGTGGTGCGCAACGGCAGGAAGCCCTTGCGCTCGACCGTGGGCGACTTCAATTCCCAGACCGTCATGCCGACCAGCATCAGCACGATGCAGGTGAAGAACACGGCGACGGGAGTGGTCCAGACCATCCAGCTGAACATGGGGCGTTCCTCCTAGGGTCCCTTGACGCTACACCCGGCCCATCGCGAAGCCCTTCGCGATGTAGTGGCGCACGAACCAGATGACGATGCCGCCCGGCACGATGGTCAGCACGCCCGCCGCCGCCAGCACCCCCCAATCCATGCCGGAAGCCGACACGGTTCGGGTCATGGTGGCAACGATCGGTTTGGCGTTGACAGACGTCAGCGTGCGCGCCAGCAGCAGTTCCACCCAGCTGAACATGAAGCAGAAGAATGCCGCCACCCCCACGCCCGACTTGATCAGCGGCAGGAAGATCGCCAGGAAAAAGCGCGGGAAGGAGTAACCGTCGACATAGGCGGTCTCGTCGATTTCGCGGGGCACCCCGGACATGAAGCCTTCCAGAATCCACACGGCCAGCGGCACGTTGAAGACCAGATGTGCCAACGCCACGGCCAGGTGCGTGTCCATCAGCCCGAACGAGCTGTACAACTGGAAGAACGGCAGCAGGAACACGGCGGGCGGCGTCATGCGGTTGGTTAGCAGCCAGAAGAACACATGCTTGTCGCCAATGAAGCGGTAGCGCGAAAACGCGTAGGCGGCCGGCAACGCGACGGCCAGCGAGATCACGGTGTTGATGACCACGTAGATCAGCGAATTGATGTAGCCCGAATACCAGGCCGGATCCGTGAAGATCGTGCGGTAATGCTCAAGGGTGAAATCGCGCGGCCACAGGGTCAGGGTGCTGACGATTTCAGTGTTCGTCTTGAACGACATGTTCAGCATCCAGTACAGCGGCAGGATGGCGAACACCAGGTAGAGGATCAGGAAGGCGGAACGCCACCAGGTCGATTGATCACGCATTGGCATGCTCCTCGTCGACGCCGCCGGTCGTGCCCGCACGTTGCATCCAGTTGTAGAGGATGAAGCACAGCAGCAGGATGATCAGGAAGTAGATGATCGAAAATGCCGCGGCCGGCCCCAGGTCGAACTGGCCCACGGCCTTCTGCGTCAGGTATTGCGACAGGAACGTCGTGGCATTGCCCGGTCCGCCGCCCGTCAGCACGAACGGCTCGGTGTAGATCATGAAACTGTCCATGAAGCGCAGCAGCACCGCGATCATCAGCACGCCGCGCATCTTGGGCAGCTGGATGTAGCGGAACACGGCCAGGCGCGACGCGCCGTCGATGCGGGCGGCCTGGTAGTAGGCGTCGGGAATGGCCCGCAGCCCCGCATAGCACAGCAGCGCGACCAGCGGCGTCCAGTGCCAGACGTCCATGACCAGCACCGTCACCCAGGCGTCCACGTCATTGCCGGTGTAGTTGTAGTCCACGCCCAGCCAGGACAAGGTGGCGCCCAGCAGGCCGATGTCGGTGCGGCCGAACACCTGCCAGATGGTGCCGACGACGTTCCATGGAATCAGCAGCGACAGCGCGATGATCACCAGCACGGCCGAGGCGCGCCAGCCGCTGGCCGGCATCGACAGCGCCAGCAGGATGCCTAGCGGGATCTCGATGGCCAACACCGCCAGCGAAAAGCCGATCTGCCGGAACAAGGCGCCATGCAGTTCCTCGTCCTGCAACACCGCGGCGTACCATTCCGTGCCGACGAAGACGCGGCGTTCTGGGGAAATGATGTCCTGCACCGAATAGTTGACGATGGTCATCAGTGGCAGGATGGCCGAGAACGCCACGCACAGCACCACGGGCAGGACCAGGAACCAGGCCCGGTGATCGATGGGTTTCATGGAATCAGCGCCTCGTCGCGGTAGAAGCAGGTATGCGGGTTAAGCACCGACAGCCAGACCGTGCCGCCCGCCGCGGCCGGCACGACCTGGCTGCCGAGCCGGGCCCGCACCGGGACGCCCTCGAAGTCGCCCACCAGCAAGGTATAGGTGCCCACGTCCTGCACCCGGTCCACGCGCACGGGCACCGCGCCAGCCGCGCCGGCATCGGTCACGCGCAGGTATTCAGGGCGCACCCCCAGCTTGACGGGGCCTGCCCCCGCCAGCTTGGCGCCCAGGTCCTCGGGCGCGCCGCCAACGCGGCTTTGCCCCACCATCAGTGCGCCGTCGCGCCATTGCGCGGGCAGGAAGTTCATGCCGGGAGAGCCGATGAAGTGACCGACGAACGTGTGGGCGGGCCGTTCGAACAGGTCATCGGCGCTGCCGACTTGCACGGCGCGGCCCCGCGCCATCACCATGACCTGGTCGGCGAAAGTCAACGCTTCGGTCTGGTCGTGGGTGACGTAGATCAGCGTCAACTTGAACTCGTGGTGGATTTCCTTGAGCTTGCGCCGCAGTTCCCATTTCAGTTGCGGGTCGATAACCGTCAGCGGCTCGTCGAACAGAATGGCCGACACGTCGCTCCGCACCAGCCCGCGCCCCAACGAGATCTTCTGCTTGGCATCTGCCGTCAAACCGCTGGCACGGCGGTCCAGCACGGCTGACATCTCGAGCATTTCGGCGATGCGGCCCACGCGTTCGCGGATGCGGCCCGGCGCGATGCCGCGGTTGCGCAGCGGGAACGCCAGGTTTTCCGCCACTGTCATCGTGTCGTACACGACGGGAAACTGGAACACCTGGGCAATGTTGCGCGCTTGCGGGGTCTTGGCGGTGACGTCCTGCCCGTCGAACAGGATGCGGCCATGCGATGGCCGCAGCAAACCCGACACGCAATTCAGCAAGGTGGTCTTGCCGCAGCCCGACGGCCCCAGCAAGGCATAGGCGCCGCCGTCGCGGAACGTGAACTTCAGTGGCAGCAGCGCGTAGTCCTCGTCGGTCTTGGGATCGGCCACGTAGGAGTGCGACAGGTCCAGCTCGATCTGCGCCATCAGGCTACCTCCCCGGCGCCGGCAGGTTGCCGAGGCGCGGCCAGCAGCGCGCCATCGGCGCCGAAGGCATAGGTCTGCGCCGGGTCGAAATACAGCTCGACGCGCTGGTCCAGCGTGTACCGGTGCACCCCCGGCAATTGCGCAACGACATTACCCGCCGCCGTTTCCGCGTGGACGAAGGTGTCCGACCCGGATATCTCCGCCAGCTTCACCACGCCGGGCAGGCCGATGTGGCCGGGGCGCGGCGCGACGTCCAACGCCCCGGCGCGCAAGCCCGCGGTCAAATCCGCGCCCGTGCCGGGTGGCAAGTGGCGCGCCACCGCCATCTGGCCTTCCAGGACGAAGCCCGCGTCCGTGCGGCGCGCGGCAAACAGGTTCATGGGTGGGTCGCTGAACGCGCGCGCGACCCGGATCGAATTGGGCCGGTGAAAGACCTCGGCGGTGGGGCCGTATTGCAACAGTTCGCCCGCGTCCAGTACCGCCGTGTGGCCGCCAAGCAACAGCGCTTCACCGGGTTCGGTGGTGGCGTACACCACCGTGGAACGCCCTTCCGCGAACAGTTCGGACAGTTCTTCGCGCAGTTCTTCGCGCAGCTTGTAGTCCAGGTTGACCAGCGGTTCGTCCAGCAGGATCAACGGCGCGTCCTTGACCAGCGCCCGGGCCAGCGCCACGCGCTGCTGCTGCCCGCCAGACAGTTCCGAGGGGTAGCGCTCCAGCAGGTGATCGATGTGCAGGCGCGCCGCCATGGCGCGAACCTTTTCGCGGATGTCCCGTTCCCCGCGCAGTTTCAACGGGGACGCAATGTTGTCGTGGACCGACATGGACGGGTAGTTGATGAACTGCTGGTAGACCATGGCGACGTTGCGCTGGCGCACCGGCACGCCGGTCACGTCGGCGCCGTCGACCAGCACGCGGCCCTCGGTCGGCCGGTCCAGCCCCGCCATGATGCGCATCAGCGACGTCTTGCCAGCCAGGGTCGCCCCCAGCAATACCGTCATGGCGCCCGGAACCGGGGCCAGGCTCATGGGGGTCAGGTGCGTCTGCGAGCCGGCCCGCAAACCAATCCTGTCCAAGGTCAGCTGCATCTAGTCTCCTCTACCTACTTATACGTCCCTATTTTTCACACGGACTTCGGTATTCGGTACAGCGCCCTGCCTGTGCGCGAATGCGCGCAACAGCATGAGCATACTCTTTCAGATGGCTTTCGTTTTTTGTGCGTTTTACCCAAGAAGCGAACAAAAAACAATCTTGCAGTGCGGCATTATTTTTCGCTTTTGTTGTTTTATCATTCGTCCATGACACTGAATCCACGACAAAGCGCTTTGATCGAAATGGTGCGGGCCCAGGGCTCGGCATCGATCGAAGAGCTTGCCAAACGCTTTGACGTCACGCTGCAGACGGTGCGGCGCGACGTGAACATCCTTTCCGAAGCCGGCCTGCTGTCGCGCTTTCACGGCGGCGTGCGCATCGAGGCCTCGACCATCGAGAACATCGCCTACCGCAAGCGCCAGGGACTGCACGCAGCCGGCAAGCAGCGCATCGCCGAAGCCGTGGCCCGCGCCGTGCCGGACGGCTGTTCGCTGATCCTGAACATCGGCACCACCACCGAGGCCATCGCACGCGCCCTGCTGCGCCATCGCGGCCTGCGCGTCATTACGAACAATCTGCACGTGGCGGACATCCTGTCCGACAACCCTGACTGCGAAGTCATCGTCGCGGGCGGTGTGGTGCGTTCGCGCGACCGCGGCATCGTCGGCGAAGCCACCATGGACTTCATCCGGCAGTTCAAGGTGGATATCGGGCTGATCGGCATTTCGGGCATCGAAGCCGACGGCACGCTGCGCGACTACGACTTCCGCGAGGTACGCGTGGCGCGAACCATCATCGAGCAGTCGCGCGAGGTCTGGCTGGCGGCCGACAGCAGCAAATTCAAACGCCAGGCCATGGTGGAACTGGCGCACATATCGCAGATCGACCGCTTTTTCACCGACGCGCATCCGCAAGAACCCCTGGCGCAAGTGCTGCTGGATTCCGGCGTGCGCTGCGAAGTGGCGGCGGCGCCGAACGCGGCCGCCGGGGCGCCGGCAGCCGAGGTATCGGCTGGCGCCACGGCCTCCACGAACCCTTCGGCATCCCACGCTTGAACCGGCGCGCCGGACCCGGACTCAACGCCCGCCTCCGCCCGCCCGCACACGACAACCACGCTTCTACCTGGCGGCCCCGCCGCAACGACTTATGAACCAACCGCTCGCCAACGTCACCCCGCCCGACCGCAACCGCCTGTTGTCCACCCTGGACAACACGCCTTCCTGGGACGTCATCGTCATCGGCGGCGGCGCGACGGGCCTGGGCACGGCCGTCGATGCCGCCTCGCGCGGCTACCGCACGTTGTTGATCGAAGGCGCCGACTTCGCCAAGGGCACCTCCAGCAAGGCCACCAAGCTGGTGCACGGCGGCGTGCGCTATCTGGCCCAAGGCAACGTCAGCCTGGTGCGCGAAGCGCTGCACGAACGCGGCCTGCTCAACCGCAACGCGCCGCACCTGGTATGGCCGCTGGGCTTCGTGGTGCCCGCGTACAACTGGATGGACCAGCCCTTCTACGGCATCGGCCTGAAGATGTACGACATGCTGGCCGGCAAACTGAACCTGGCGCCCAGCCGCTGGCTGTCGCGCCGCGACACGCTGGCCAACGCGCCGACGCTGGCCGAAAGCGTCAATGGCCGCGGCCTGAAGGGTGGCGTGCTGTATTACGACGGCCAGTTCGACGACGCGCGCCTGGCCATGAGCCTGATGCGCACGCTCTTCGACCAGGGCGGCACGGCGGTGAACTACGTGCGCGCCACCGGGCTGACCACCAGCAACGGCAAGGTTGACGGCGTGACGGCGCAAGACGTGATCGGCGGCGCCAGTTTTTCATTGCGGGCCCGGTGCGTGATCAACGCCACCGGAGTCTGGGTGGATGCCGTGCGCCGCATGGAAGACAAGAACGCGCCGACCATGGTCGCGCCCAGCCAGGGCGTGCACCTGACCTTGCCGCGCGACTTCCTGCCCGGCAATCGCGCCATCCTGATCCCCAAGACCGATGACGGCCGCGTGCTGTTCGTCGTGCCATGGAACGGCCACACCATCGTGGGCACGACCGACACGCCGCGCGACGACCTGCCGCTGGATCCGGAAGCCGGCGCCCAGGACGTGGATTTCATTCTGGGCACGGCGGCGCGCTACCTCAGCCGCAAGCCCACGCGCGACGACGTCACCAGCGTCTGGGCGGGCCTGCGCCCGCTGGTCAAGGCCACGGGCGAGGCGTCGACCAAGCAGCTGTCGCGCGAACACACCATCCTGGTGTCCAACGCCGGGTTGGTGACGGTGACCGGCGGCAAATGGACGACGTACCGCCGCATGGCGCAGGACGTGGTGGATACCGCCATCCAGCACCAATTGCTGACGCAGGCCACCTGCCGCACCGAATCGTTGCCGCTGCACGGCGCCTCCGGCCTGACGCCTTCGCAGGAACACGCCGGCACGCCGGACAGCTACTACGGCAGCGACCTGGCCATCCTGAAGGCGCTGCCAGGCGCTGACCGCATGCTGGTCAACGCCAGCGGCCTATCGGAAGCGCACGTGCGTTTTGCCGCGCGTTTCGAATTGGCGCGCAGCGCCGAAGACGTGCTGGCCCGCCGCAACCGCGCGCTATTCCTGGACAGCGAAGCCGCGATGCTGGCCGCGCCGGAAGTGGCGCGCATCCTGGCCGAAGAACTGGGTCACGACGCCGCCTGGCAGCAGCGGACGTTGCAGAGCCTGGCCGTGGTCGCGGCCAACTACCGCCTGAAATGACGCCGGGGGGGGGGGG
>NZ_JBHFII010000044.1:366495-380556 GCF_057334215.1 Achromobacter maghribensis
GCTATGGCACGCGCAACGGGCTTTTCAACATCATCGCTTCGAATAGCCGCAGCAGGTCGGGATCGGACTTGGATCCGGCCTCGCGGTTCAGGATGCGCATGATCTCGGCGTGCGAACGCGCCGGGTGGTAGGGCCGCGTATCGCCCAGCGCGTCGTAGGAATCCGCCAGCGAAATGATGCGCGAATGCAGCGGGATATCGTGCCCCGACAACCCTGCCGGATAGCCGCAACCGTCGAAGTGTTCGTGATGGTGGCGCACGGCACGCGCGATCAGTTCGCGTTGCGGCATCGCGCTTTGCATGATGATGTCGGCCCCGGTGGCCGCATGCGATTTCATGATTTCCCAATCGTCGGCATCCAGGCGCTTGGGGGAAAATAGCACGCGGTCGGGCGTACCGATCTTGCCGATGTCGTGCAGTCTGGCGGCGACGGCCACGACGGCTTGCTCGGATTCGGGCAGCCCGCAGGCCTGGGCCAGCGCCACACTCAGCGCGACCACGCGGTCGCAATGCCGGCCCGTGGCCGGGTCACGCGCCTGCATGGCGGCAAACAGCGCGGCCTCGCAGGAACCAACGGGGTATTCGGGTACGTCTGGGGGCATCAGGAAAGATGCGTGGCGTTGCAGCGGAACGGCACGCAGTGTGTCAGAAAGCAGCAATTCTGACACACCGCGAAGCCATCCTGGCGAACCGTGTCAGTTCTTCAACCGTTCCAACAGCGCTTGCGCCACGCCCACGGAAGACGCCGGATTCTGCCCCGTGACCAGCAACCCATCTGTGACCACATGCGGCTGCCAGTCGGGCCCGCTGCGGTACAAGCCCCCCAACCGGATCAGTTCGTCTTCGACCAGGAACGGCACGACGTCGGTCAATTGCACCGCCGCTTCTTCCGCATTGGAAAAGCCGGTGACCTGACGCCCCTGCACCAGCGGCTTGCCGTCGGCGGTCTTGGCGTGGCGCAGCACGCCGGGCGCATGGCACACCGCGGCCACGGGCTTGCCCGCGGCCAGCATGGTCTCGATCAGGCCCACCGACTTGGCGTCTTCGGCCAGGTCCCATAGCGGACCATGCCCCCCTGGATAGAACACCGCGTCGTAGTCGGCGGCCTGCACATCCGCAAGCCGCAAGGTCGACGCCAACCGGCGCTGCGCATCGACGTCCTGGCGAAAGCGCCGCGTGTCGTCGGTCTGTGCGTCCGGGTCGTCGCTCTTGGGGTCCAGTGGCGGCTGGCCGCCCAGGGGCGACGCCAGCGTCACCGTGGCGCCCGCATCGACGAAGGCGTAGTACGGCGCGGCAAACTCTTCCAGCCAGAAGCCCGTCTTGCGGCCGGTGTTGCCCAGCGTGTCATGCGAAGTCAGCACGATCAGGATTTTCATATTGCGCTCCGTTGGGTGGCGCTATTGATCCGGGCCGACGCGCACGATGCGCTTGCCGGCGTTCTCGCCCTTCAGCAGCCCCATCAGGCCGCGCGGCGCATTCTCCAGCCCTTCGACCACGTCCTCGCGGTACTTGATGCGGCCTTGCCCGATCAAGTCTTCCATCGCCTCGCGGAATTCGCCGTAGCGGTGCGCGTATTCGTTGAAGATGATGAAGCCCTGGAACGTCAGCCGCTTGGTCAGGATGGTGCGCATCAGCAGCGCCAGGCGGTCCGGCCCGTCGGGTTGGCTGGTGGCGTTGTAGGCCGAGATCAGCCCGCAGACCGGCACGCGGGCGCGCGGGTTCAACAGCGGCAGGACGGCATCGAACACCGCACCGCCCACGTTTTCGAAGTAGATGTCGATGCCTTGCGGAACGGCGCGCGCCAGGCGGCCAGGCAGGTCGGGCGCTTTGTGGTCCAGGCAGTCGTCGAAGCCCAGCTCATCGACGACGTAGCGGCATTTGTCGGCGCCGCCCGCGATGCCCACGACCTTGCAGCCGTGGATCTTGGCGATCTGCCCCACCACCGCGCCCACCGCGCCGCTGGCCGCGGCCACCACCACCGTTTCACCGGCCTTGGGCCGGCCGATGTCCAGCAAGCCCATGTAGCCCGTGAAACCGGGCATGCCCAGCACACCCAGCGAATAGGACGGATGCTGCGGATTGGCGCCCAGGCGCAGCAGGCCCGTGCCGTCGGACACGGCAAAATCCTGCCAGCCGGATTGGGCCAGCACCCATTCGCCGGGTTGATAGTCGGGATGGTTGGACGCGTGGACCCGCGTCACGGTGCCGCCCACCATCGGTTGGCCAATCTGCACGGGTTCGGCGTAGGACGGCGCATCGCTCATGCGGCCGCGCATGTAGGGGTCCAGCGACAGATACACGGTGCGCAGCAGCACCTGGCCGGGGCCGGGCTGCGGGACGTCGCTTGTTTCCAGACGGAAATCGCTGTCTGCGGGTTCGCCATGCGGGCGCGAAGCCAGCACGATACGGCGATTGATCGACGATGATTGCGGCATGAAGTCCAGCCTCCTACAGGAAGCCGCCCGGGCCTTGCGGGCAAAACCCGGGTGGCAAGTTGGGGAACCGGACCATTACACCATCCTTGTCCGCCGCCCTGCCCGGAAACCCTGCCGATGCGCCGTCTTTTAATTAATTAAATATTTAATTAAACTACGCGCCATGTGCCCTTCACCGCTTCCCGCCCCGCGCCGCCCAGGCCGCCCCGCGCGCCCCGACAACGCCGCCATGCGCGCCCAGCTACTGGACATCGCCACCAGCCTGTTCGCGTCGCAGGGCGTGGCCGCCACCACCATCGCCCACATCGCGCAGCGCGCCGCCGTGACGCCGGCGATGGTGCACTATTACTTCAAAAGCCGCGACCAGTTGATCGACGCCGTCGTGCAAGAGCGGGTTTTGCCGGTCATCGGATACGTCTGGGCGCCGGTGCCGTTGGCCGGGGACCCGGACGCCAGTCAGGACCCGGCGGCCGCCGCGCGCGGCTATCTGGTGGAAATCGTGAACCGGATCGTGCAAAGCGCCACCGAACGGCCCTGGCTGCCCGCCTTGTGGATGCATGAAGTCGTCAACGAAGGCGGCCAGCTTCGCGAACGCGTGCTGCCGCATTTGCCGTCCGGGCGCTTGCAAGCCTTTGCCGGGCTGATCGGCCAGGCCCAGCGCCTGGGCACCATCACGCCGGGCGTCGAGCCTCGCCTGGTATTCCTGTCCATCCTGGGGCTGACGTTGCTGCCGCTGGCAACCTCCAGCCTGTGGCGCCGCATCTGGCAAGGCGACGCGCAAGCGCAGGCCATCGATACCGACGCGATTGCCGCGCACGCCATCGCCATGCTGACCGGCGGATTGTTCTTGCCGCCCTCCCCGCCTTCCGCCTCTGCCTGAAAGATGCCGACCATGCGAACCCGTCCCGCTTCACTTCGTTTGCCGCCAGACCCGCCACGCTGGGCCCGCCGGGCGACCCCGCCGCTCGCCTTGCTATTGACCCTGCTGCTGGCCGGCTGCGGCAAGGACCCCGCCCCCTTCTATCAAGGCTACGTGGAAGGCGACTACGTTTATGTGGCCTCGTCCGAGGCCGGCCGGCTGGATGCGTTGCCGGTCAAACGCGGGCAGCAAGTGTCGGCGGATGCGCCGTTGTTCACGCTTGATGCCACGCGCGAACGCGCCGCCCGCGACCAGGCCAGCGCGCAGTTGGCCGCGGCCACGGCGCAGTTGCAAGACATCGCCACCGGCAAGCGGCCACCCGAAGTCGACGTCAGCCGCGCCCAGCTGGCGCAGGCCGAAGCCGCCAGCCGCCGGTCGGCGGCGCAGCTGCAACGCGATAACGCGCAGTTCCGCATCGGCGGCATCGCGCGGGCGCAGTTGGACGACAGCCGTGAACAGGCGCAGTCGGACGCCGCCCGCGTGCGCGAACTGCGCGCGCAGCTGGAAGTTGCCGCCCTGCCCGGGCGCGAAGACCAGCGGCGCGCCCAGGCCGCGCAGGTGGAGGCCGCCCGCGCGACGCTGGCCCAGGCCGAATGGACCCTGGCGCAAAAACAATTGGGCGCCCCGGCGGCCGGTCAGGTTTTCGACACGATGTACCGCGTAGGCGAATGGGTGCCCGCGGGCAGCCCCGTCGTGAGCCTGCTGCCGCCCGGCAACATCAAGGTCCGGTTCTTCGTGCCGGAGACGGTGGTGGGATCGTTGAAGGTCGGCCAGCAAGCCAGCCTGCGCTGCGACGGCTGCGGCGACCCGATACCGGTGCACATCGACTACGTATCGAATCAGGCCGAGTACACGCCGCCCGTCATCTACAGCCGCGAAAGCCGCAGCAAGCTGGTCTACATGATAGAAGCGCGGCCGGCCCAGGACGTCGCCACGCGGCTGCATCCGGGCCAACCCGTCGAGGCCATGCTGCAATGAGCACGCCACCCGCTGCCGCCGCCGATTCCCCCAGCGCCGATCGCGACGCCCGCGCCGCCGTCATCGACGTGCACGGGCTGAACAAGCACTTTGGCGACAAGCATGTCGTCAACGACGTGTCGCTGCGCGTGCGGGAAGGCGAGATTTTCGGCTTCCTGGGCCCCAACGGCAGCGGCAAGACCACCAGCATCCGCCTGATGTGCGGCCTGCTCACGCCGGATTCGGGCAGCGGCACTTGCCTGGGCTACGACATCCTGCAAGAAAGCGCCGAAATCAAGCGGCACGTGGGCTACATGACGCAGAAGTTCTCGTACTGGGACGACCTGACGATCCGTGAAAACCTGGATTTCGTCGCGCGGATGTACGGCATGCCGCGCCGCAAGGAAGCGGTGGACCGTGCGCTGGAAGACCTGGGGCTGCACAGCCGCGCCAGCCAACTGACGGGATCGCTGTCGGGGGGATGGAAGCAGCGGCTGGCGTTGGCCGCTTGCCTGCTGCACGAGCCGCGCCTGCTGCTGCTGGACGAGCCGACGGCCGGCGTGGACCCAACCGCGCGGCGCGATTTCTGGGAACAGTTGCACGAGCTGGCCGCGCGCGGCATCGCGGTGCTGGTCAGCACGCACTACATGGACGAGGCCGAACGCTGCCACAAGCTGGCCTATATCTCGTACGGCAGGTTGCTGACCCAGGGCACCGCGGAAGAAGTGATCGCCGAACAGCGTCTGACCACCTGGGCCATCCACGGCCATAACCTCGTGCCGCTGGGCCAGCGGCTGCGCGGCGCGCCGGGCGTGGACCAGACCGTGGCGTTCGGGTCGGCGCTGCACGTCAGCGGCCAGGACGCCGGGCAGCTGGAACAAACGCTGCGCAGCGCCATCGATGGCCAGGACTTGCGGCTGGAGCGCATCGACACCAGCCTGGAAGACGTGTTCATCTACTTGATGAACCGGTCCACCGACAACTTCGCGAGCCCGTCATGATGCGCCATTTGCAAGGCTTTTCGTGGGCGCGGTGGTGGAGCATGGTGCTAAAGGAGTTCCTGCAACTGCGCCGCGACCGCATCACCTTCGGCATGATCGTGGGGCTGCCTATCATGCAGCTGGCCTTGTTCGGTTACGCCATCAACACCGATCCCAAACAGATGCCCACGGCCGTCATCACGGCCGACCACAGCCCGTTCACGCGCAGCTTCGTCGCGGCGATGAAGTCGTCGGACTACTTCCACATCACGGAAGAGCTGGACAACGAGGAAGCCGGGCGCGCGGCGCTGGCCCAGGGCCGCGTGCTGTTCGTCGTGACGATACCGCCCGATTTTTCGCGCCGGCTGTTGCGCGGCGAACGCCCCGCCCTGCTGATCGAGGCCGATGCCACCGACCCCATGGCCACCGGCATGGCGATCGGCGCGGCCACCCAGTTGACGCAGGCCGTGACGCAAAAAGACCTGACCGGGCCGCTGGCGGGACTGGCGGGCGGACAGCCGGCCTTCGACGTGCGCGTGCACCGGCTCTATAACGAAGAGCAGATCTCGCAATACAACACGGTGCCCGGGCTGATGGGCGTGATTCTGACGATGACGCTGGTGATGATGACCGGCCTTGCCATGACCCGTGAACGCGAACGCGGCACGATGGAGAACCTGCTGTCGATGCCCGTGCGCCCGATCGAGGTGATGACGGGCAAGATCGTGCCCTACATCGCGATCGGGCTGATCCAGGCCACCATCATCCTGCTGGCCGCGCACTTCGTCTTCCATGTGCCGATCCTGGGCAGCCTGCTGTCCGTCTACCTGGCCGCGCTGTTGTTCGTGGCCGCCAACCTGACGGTGGGCATCACGCTGTCGTCGCTGGCGCAGAACCAGTTGCAGGCCATGCAGCTGACCATGTTCTATTTCCTGCCCAACATGCTGCTGTCCGGCTTCATGTTCCCGTTCCAGGGCATGCCCATGTGGGCGCAGTACCTGGGCAATCTGCTGCCGCTGACGCACTTCAACCGGCTGATCCGCGGCATCCTGCTTAAAGGCAACGGCTGGTGGGACCTGTGGCCCAGCATCTGGCCGCTGATGCTCTTCACCGTCGTCGTCATGACCGCCGCCGTGAAGTTCTACCGCCGAACCCTGGATTGACGCGCCATGTCCCGCCTAGCCCCATTGCTTTCCGATTCCCGTCCGCTAGCCCGCCGCCGCCCGGTGATGGCGGCCCTGAGCCTGTTTACGCTGGTATCGGGGTGCGCGGTCGGGCCCGACTTCACCTCCCCGGCCGCGCCCGACGTCGCCGCCTATACCGCGCAGCCCGAGGCAGGCGCCGCAGCCGGCGGCCAGCAGTTGCAGGCTGGCGCCGACATTCCGGCGCAATGGTGGCGGCTGTTCCACTCCGAGGCGCTGGACCAACTGGTGCGCCAGGCGCTGGACGCCAACCCAACGCTGGAACAGGCGCGCGCCAGCTTGCGACAGGCCACCGAGGACCTGAACGCCGAAACCGGCGGGCGCCTGTTGCCGTCGGTGGACGCCAACGTGTCCGTGGCGCGCCAGAAAGTGGACCCGTCCGCGTATGGCGTACCGGTTTCCGAGCTGCCGCCCCCATTCACGCTGTACAACGCGTCGATCGATGTGTCCTACACGCTGGACCTGTTCGGCGGCAACCGGCGGGCGCTGGAGGGCATGGCAGCGCAGGTGGATTACCGGGCGCACGAATTGCAGGCCGCGCGCATGTCGCTGGCCGCGAACGTCGTGACGGCGGCCATCCGCCAGGCCGACCTGTCCGAACGCCTGGCCGCCACCCGCGAATTGCTGGACGCCCAGTTGCGCCAGCAGGACATCATGCGTCAACGGCTGGCGGCCGGTGGCATCGCCGAGGCCGACCTGCGCAACCAGGAGCTGCTGGTCGCCCAAACCCGCGCCACCCTGCCGCCGCTGGACAAGCAACTGGCGCAGGTCACGCACCAATTGGCCGTCTACCTGGGCCAGCCGCCCGCGGCGTTGGGCCTCGCGCCGCTGCGACTGGCGGACCTGACGCTGCCCGCCAGCATTCCTACCAGCGTGCCATCCGCGCTGACGCGCCAGCGGCCAGACATCCTGGCAGCCGAAGCGCTGTGGCACAGGGCGTCGGCCGATGTCGGCGTTGCCACGGCCAACCAGTACCCCCAGTTCACCCTGACCGCCAGCTTCGGTTCGCAACGCACCCGAGCGGGCGATCTGTCCGACGGCGTAAACGTGTGGAACCTGGGGCTGGGCCTGGTGCAACCGCTATTTCGTGGCGGTGAACTCCGCGCCCGCAAACGGTCGGCCGAGGCCGCTTACGATGCCGCTGCGGCGGCGTACCGGCAAACCGTGCTGGACGGTTTCCGTCAGGTCGCGGACGCCTTGCGTGCCGTGCAGACAGACGCCCAGGCCTACCAGGCCTACGACGACGCCTGGCGCCGCGCGGCGGACGCCGAACGCATCGCGCAAGGCCGCTACCAGGCGGGCGGCATCAGCCATCTGAGCCTGCTGGACAGCCAGCGCCAGCTGTTGCAGACCCGCGTCGCCCGCACCGAAGCCGATGCGGCGCGCTACGCGGATACCGCCGCGCTGCTGCAAGCGCTGGGCGGCGGCTGGTGGAATGAACCCGCCACGCCCCCTGCCACAGGCCCTTTGGGCAAGCGCGTAACAGCGGTCCCCTGATCATGTCTGAGAATTCGGGTACGAAACGGGCGTTGTGCGAGGTTTAGGAATTCGATGTATCCGTAGCATCATGCAAGCGCTCAAGCTGCACAGATCCCTACGATTCATGAATGACCTACTAGACCTGATCGTCTTCTCGCCTGATCCCGACCAACGCGTTCGCCGCAGCGACGCGCTGGCGGGCATGGGATTCTCACCGCGCCGTTGCGAAGACTCCAACGGCTTGTTTCGCCTGTTCCAGGCTCGCCGCACGCCGCTGTTGGTGATGGAAGCCGAATTGTCCGATCTCTGCATGGCCGTCGCAGGTCTGCGGGCCATGGACACGACCGCCGGCATCGTCGCCGTCTCTGCCTTCGACTCTCCGGAAAACCGCATCCTGGGGTTGCATTGCGGCGCCGACGCCTGCTTCCAGCCCGACGTGGCCACGGCGGAAATCGCCGCGGCGTTGCAAGCGCTGGTGCGGCGGGTACCCGCCACGGCCGGCCGCCGCGCGCCCGCCGACGCGGAACCGCGCCCGCCCGCCACGGCTGCGTCCGGCGATGCCGCGGGCAAATGGCAATTCCATGACGCGGCCTGGACGCTCGTCAGCCCGCAAGGCGCGCGCCTGGCGCTGACGCTGGCCGAGCGCGAATTCCTGCTGAAACTGACCGCGTCCGCCGATAAGCGCTTGCCGCGCAGCGATCCCCCTGGCATCGATCCGCAAGCGGGCCGCGAATCCATCCGCCGTACCGACGTGGTTGTCAGCCGCTTGCGGCGCAAGGCGCAAGACATGAACATTGCGCTGCCGATCCGCACCGTGTGGGGATGGGGGTACGCTTTCACCGGAGAGATCTGAGCGCCTCTGCGCGGGCGTATCATGCGGTGTGTGCCGCGTCGACTCCCGGCGCCGCCTCTCTCAGCTTCGCCACCCCGACATGGAAGTCTTTGAACGTCTGCAAGCGCTGCTTGCCCTGAACCAGGCCCGCCACCGCCTGATCGAACACCCCGCGGCCGGCCGCTCGGTTGAAGTCGCCGCCATCCGCGGCACCGCCGTCAGCCAGGGCGCCAAGGCGCTGGTCTGCCGCGTGAAGATCTCGTCCAACCAGCGCAAGAACGTGCTGGCCGTGTTTCCCGCCGACAAGCAGGCCGACCTGGACGCGATTGCGCGGGCAGCCGGCGGCAAGAAGGCATCGCTGGCATCGCAGGATCTGGCGCGCGAATTGACCGGCTGCGAGATCGGCGCCATTCCTCCGTTTTCCTTCAATCCCGACCTGCATCTGCTGGTGGATCCCAGCCTGCGCGACCGCCACGACGAAATCGTGTTCAACGCCGGACGCCTGGACGCGTCCATCCTGCTGAACACGGAAGACTACTTCCGGCTGGCCGCGCCGCAAGTCGCCCCCCTGATCAAGGGCTGATCCGCCCCATGAGGCTGCCGTGTCCCGCCCCCTGAACCGCCGAGGCGCGCGCACGTCGAACATGCGATGGCTGATGAGCCTGGCGCATATGGAGCCGTCGCCCGTCAGCCGTTGGGTGGCGCTGCGCGCCGCCCTGGCCATCGGCCTGCCCTCGGCCGTGGGGCTGGCGTTGGACCAAAGCGCGGCCGCCGCGCTGGTGGCCCTGGGCGCGCTACCCGCCATCACCGGCGATAACGGCGGCCCCTACCGCAACCGGGCGTTGTCCATCGGGTCGACCGTTTTTGGCGGCGCGCTGGGCTACCTGCTGGGCAACCTGGTGGCCGGACATGGTCTGCTGACATCGGCCGCCATGACCGTGCTGGTCCTGATCGCCAGCCTGGTCGGCACGTTCAACAACATCGCCGCCGTGGCAACGCTGCAATTCGCGGTGTATGTCATCGTGGGCGCCAGCCTGACCTCGCCCCTGCCGCCCTGGATGCCGTCGGTGCTGGTGGGCGTTGGCGGACTGTTCGGCCTGGCGCTGACCCTGTCGGGCTGGGTCGTCAACCCCATCGCGCCCGAACGCGCCGCCGTCGCGCTGGCCTATCGAAAGCTGGCCGCGATGTTCGCCGCCATCGGCACCTCGCGCACCATGGCGGCGCGCCGTGACATGGAGGCGGCCATGACCACGGCCTACGACACCGTGCTGGCCGCCCGCGGCCGCGCCGCCGGCCCGTCGCCACGGCTATCCCGGCTGGCGGCGCAACTGCAGGCTTGCACGCCGCTGACCAACGCCGCGTTATCGCTGGCGCGCGCGGGCCGCGTGCTGCCGCCGGCTTGCGCGCGCGTCATGAACCGGCTGGCCGACCGCGTGGAAAACGACGCCGACCCCGATCCCGGCGACGACATCGCCGCGTTGCGGCGCGCGGACATGCCGCAATTGGCGGACGCGCTGGCGCAGGCGCTGCCGTTGCTGGACGGCGCCAAGCCGCCCGACACCGATCCCTTGAGCGCGCTGACGCCTGTCCGTCCGCGCACGCCCTGGCGCGTGCTGGTTCGCACCTACCGGCCCGGCCCCACCACGGTGCGCTATCTGATCCGGCTAGGCCTGTGCCTGGTCGCGGCCGAGGCCGTGGCGCTGGCGGCCTCGTTGCCGCGGTCGTATTGGGTGCCGCTGATCGTGGTGGTGATCTTCAAGCCCAACTTCGGGTCGGTCTTCGCACGGGCGCTGCAAAGCTGCGGCGGCAGCGTGGTGGGGGTGGCCATCAGCGCCACCGTGCTGGCCGTGGACCGCAGCGGCATCGCCAGCCTGCTGACGGTGGCGTTGCTGGCCTCGTTGCTGCCCTGGTCCATCCGCCGCAATTACGGGTTGTTTTCGGCCATCCTCGTGCCCATCCTGATGCTGCTGATCGGGGCGCTGCAGCCCGGCACCTGGGCCATCGCGCTGGCGCGGCTGGTTGACGTGGGTGTTGCCGCCGGCATCGTGCTGCTGGTGGGCTACCTGCCGTGGATCCGCATCGAACGCCACAACCTGGACCATGCCGTGTCCGCCGCGATGGACACGCTGGCCGCGTACCTGAACACGGTCTTCCAGGCAACGCCCGCCAGCCGGCACAGCCTGCGCGCCAGCGCCTATGCGCGTTTGTCGGACCTGCGCATCGCGTTGCAGCGCGGCCTGTCCGAACCCCGTCTGGTCAGCCGGCGCGCACTGGCGTGGTGGCCCGTGGAGGTGGCGCTGGAACGCGTGGCGAACGCCATTTCGGATACCGCCTGGTCGCTGCCCGCCGGCCAGGCCACGCCCAGCGCCGCCCAAGTGGCCGCGTTGGCGGAAACGCTGCACGCCATGAGTGTCGCCGTCGAACACGGCGCGCCCGTCTCCGCCGACGCCATCGCCCCGCCATCGCCCGCGCTGGCCGACGTGGCCGCCGAAATCGAAGCGCTGCGTGCCACGCTGGCCGGTCCGGATTTTGCCGCCGCACCCGGCGCCGGCGCCCCTAAACCCCCCATTCACCAGGTCTGAACCATGTGTCTTGCCGTATTGGCCCTGCATGCCTTGCCGGGCATCCCCGTCCTGATCGCAGCCAATCGCGATGAATTCCACGCGCGCCTGACGCACCCTGCGGCCCAATGGCCAGATGCGCCGGAGGTCTATGCCGGCCGCGACGGCTTGGCCGGCGGCACCTGGATGGGGGCAACCACGTCGGGCCGCTTCGCGCTGGTGACGAATTTCCGCGAACCGGGCAGGCACCTGGACGCGGCGCCCTCGCGCGGCGCGCTGGTCGAAGACTTCCTGCGCGGCGGCGCGGCGCCCGGGGAATACCTGGCCCGGGTCCACGATACGGGCCAGGCCTATAACGGCTTCAATCTGATCGTGGGCGATGCGCGGCAGGCCTGGTATTTCAGTAACCGCGACGGCGCCCCGCGTGCGCTGCCACCCGGCATCTACGCGTTGTCCAACCACCTGCTGGACACCCCGTGGCCGAAGCTTGCCCGCACCAAGGCCGCGTTCACCGCCGTACTGCAGCATGCGCGGCAGCCCGACATGCCAGCGCTGTTTGCCGCGCTGGCGGACCGCCAGGGCGCGCAAGACGACGAACTGCCGGCGACCGGCTTGCCGCGAGATCGCGAAAAGCTATTGAGCAGCCCGTTCATTGTCAGCCCCAACTATGGCACTCGCAGTTCCAGCATCCTTGCGCTGCATGCGGATGGCGCGGCCCAGCTTGAGGAAAGGCGCTTCGCCGCCGACGGCTCGATCAGTGGCGAAAGCCAGTTGGCATTCACCTGGCAAGGCGGCTTCTCCGGCGATATGCTGGCCGAATGCGGCTAGGGGCACGAACTTGGCGCGGGCATGCCGGTCGAAACCCGTGTCATCCTTTCCAGGAGAACATGATGAACAAACGCTTTGAACGCTGCACCCTCGCCGCCATGATGGCGGTGGGCAGCATGGCCATCGCCGGCGTCCTCTCGACCGCCCGGGCGGCGTTGCCCCCGATCAAGCACCAGGGTGCGGTGCAGTACGTCAGCGGTGGAATCGGCATTGATGAATCGGAAGCCATGAAGGCGGCCGCCGGCGACTATCCGCTGGCGCTGACATTCGCCGCCCAACGCGACGGCAAGGCGGACTACGTGGCCAGCGTAGGCGTGGCCATCCATGACGCACAGGGCAAGGAAGTGCTGAAAACGACCGCCGAGGGCCCGTACATGCTGGTGAAGCTGCCGGCCGGCGCCTACAAGATCTCGGCCACCTACGAGGGCAAGGCCCAGGAACGCGACGTCACCGTGCAAGCCACGGGAACCGCGCGCGCCGTCTTCGAATGGAAGTAGGCGCCATCGCACCGCTGGCGCGCGGTAGGGACCGGCCGTAAGCCGGCCCGGCCTGGGGTCTTAGACGCCCGAAAACAGGATGGCGATCACGAAGCCCACGCCGATCGCCCAGACCAGCGAACGCAACGCGCCCCACCCCGCCAGATACATGGCCAGATAGCCCAGGCGCACGCCCAGCCAGCAGGCCATCAGCGTCGCCACATGCGCGGGCGGCGCCTGGGTGTATAGCGCGAACAACACCGCCGCAAAGAAGAACGGCAGCGCTTCAAAGGTATTGATCTGCGCGGCATTGGCGCGCGCGCGCCAGCCTTCCTGACGCGCCAGCCAGGCGCGTGGATCGTTGTTGTCGAATGTCTTTCCGCCCGCCTTGGCGACTATCGTCGAGATGAACGGCAGGATCGCCGCCGCCAGCATCAACCACGCGATCATTTTCATTATTTGGCTCCAGGTGGACCGACGGACCGCGAGTCCGTCAGGTGCGACGCGGCGTTGCGCCGCCAAGAGCGGCATCGTCGCCCGAAACCCGTGGTTGGGCAAGCGGGTGCGCTTACACTTTGCGCTTTGCGTCAACCTGCCCGATCCGCATGCCGCTTCTGTCGCCCTGGTCCGCGCTCTTCCTTTCCTCTGCCCTGCTCTGGCTGCCCGCCACCCGAGCCTGGGCGCTGGCGCCCCTGGCCATCGCGTGGGCCTGGGCCTGGACGGACGGCCTGATCGATCCCGCGGCGCTGGCGGCGCCCGCGCTGCTGTTGCTGGCGGCGGCAGGGGTGCGCCCCACGTCCGGCGCCGCCGCTCGCGCGGCCGGCCACGCCTTGTTCCTGGTGTTGGCCGCGGCGCTTTTCCTGCATCTGCTGCCGGGCTTCCACAATCCGCAAGTTATCGCCCCCGTGCCGCTCAGCCCCGATGCCGTGCCATTCGGCATGTACCTGAATCTGGACAAGCCGCTGGTGGCGTTCTGGGTGGTCCTGGTGCTGGCGCCGCCCATGGCGGGCGCAAGCGCGCGCAACACGTTGGCCGCTGCCGTGCTGGCGCTGGCCGCGGCAATAGTGGCGTGCCTGGGTGTCGCGCTGGCGCTGGGTGTGGTGGGTTGGGGCCCCAAATGGCCGGACACCGGCTGGATCTGGCTGGTCAACAACGCGTTGCTGGTCACGCTGGCCGAAGAAGCCCTGTTCCGCGGCTACGTGCAGCAGCAGTTGGCCACGTGTTGGCGTCGCTATGCCTGGGGCGGCCGCGCCGCCGTGGCCGTGGCCGCCGTGCTGTTCGGCCTGGCGCATTACGCTGGCGGCTGGCAATGGATATTGCTGGCCGGCCTGGCGGGCGCGGCCTACGGCACGGCATACCGCTACGGCGGGCTGGCCGCCGCGGGGGGGGGGGC
>NZ_JBHFII010000044.1:380576-384349 GCF_057334215.1 Achromobacter maghribensis
CGGCGGGCTGGCCGCCGCGGTGCTGGCGCACCTGGGTCTGAATGCCGCGCACTTCGGTTTGTTCACGTATCCGATGCGCGCGGGGTTCTAGGGCCGCCGAGCCTTGCGCGCGGCGGCAGACGGGTTACGGCAAGGCCGGATAGTCGGTGTAGCCGGCTGCGCCCTGCGAATAGAACGTGGACGATTCGGGCGCGTTCAGCGGGGCGTCCAGCTTGAAGCGGCGCGTCAGATCGGGGTTGGCGATGTACGGCACGCCGAACGCCACGGCATCGACGCGGCCTGCCGCGACGGCGGCCTCGGCGGATTCCCGCGTATAGCGTTCATTGCCGATATAGACGCCGCCGAACACTGCCTTCAATTTCGGACCCAGGCTGTCTTCGCCTTCGTGTTCGCGCGCGCAGATGAACGCGATGCCGCGCTTGCCCAGTTCGGCCGCCACATAGGTGAAGGTTGCCGCCGGATCCGAATCGCCCATCGTGTGCGAGTCGCCGCGCGGCGACAGATGCACGCCCACGCGCCCCGCGCCCCAGACTTCGATGCATGCATCCACCACTTCCAGCAACAGCCGCGCGCGGTTTTCCAGCGAACCGCCGTATTGGTCGGTGCGCAGGTTGGTGCTGTCTTGCAGGAACTGGTCCAGCAGGTAGCCGTTGGCGGCGTGGACTTCCACGCCATCGAATCCGGATTCCTGGGCCATCTTGGCGCCGTGGCGGTAGGCCTCGACCACGCCCGGGATTTCGGACGTTTCCAGCGCGCGCGGGGTGACGTAAGGGCGCTTCGGGCGCACCAGGCTGACATGGCCGCCGGCGGCGATGGCGCTGGGCGCGACAGGCAGTTCGCCGTTCAGGAAGACCGGGTCGGAAATGCGGCCCACGTGCCACAGCTGGGCCAGGATCAGGCCGCCCTTGTCGTGCACGGCGGACGTGACCTTGCGCCAGCCCTTCACTTGCTCGGTGGACCAGAGGCCCGGGGTATCGGCATAGCCCACGCCCTGCGGCGTGACAGCGGTGGCTTCGGTCAGGATCATGCCGGCGTCGGCGCGCTGGGTGTAGTACTCGACCATCAAGTCGCTGGGCACGCGGCCTTCGCTTGCGCGCTGGCGGGTCAACGGCGCCATGACGATACGGTTGCGCAACGTCAGGTCACCGACGCGCAGGGGTTCAAACAGGGAGCTCATGCAAAATCCTTCCGCCCGGGCAATGGGCGCAATGTGTAGGGCTGACTACATATCCTGGTTCAACTGCCGCAGGAACGCGGCAATGACGGGTTCATTGCGACGGAAAAAGACCCATTGCCCCACTTTGGTCGCCGAGATCAGGCCTGCGCGCTGCAAGACGGCCAGGTGCGATGACACGGTCGACTGCGACAAGCCGCAGCGGTGATCGATGTGGCCCGCGCACACCCCATGCTCGAAACTGTGACCCGGGCGCTCTTCAAAATGCGCTTGTGGGGTCTTCAGCCAGGCAAGGATGTCGCGACGCACCGGGTTCGCCAGCGCCTTCAGAATGGCGTCGGCGTCGATGTCGGGTTGCGCATCGGTCTGATCGGGAGTTGAAGGGGATGCGGTCATATTTGTATATCGCAATTTATCGAATCTTATATCGATGTTGTTCGATATATAGTCATGCCCCTGCGGCGCATGGGGCTATTGGCGCTAGTCGCCCTGCACGCGGCCGCGCAGGCGCTTGACCTCGCCATGCTGAACCTTGCGCTGGACGCGGCGGCGCTGCGAAGACCGGGTCGGCTTGGTCGCGCGGCGCGGCTTGTCTACCTGAAGCGCCGAACGCACCATGCCGATCAGCCGTTCGATGGCTTCGGCCCGGTTTTTTTCCTGGCTTCGAAACGATTGCGACTTGATGACGATCACGCCTTCTTTCGAGATGCGGTGGTCGCTGATAGCGCACACCGCGTCCTGGACATCCGGCGGCAGGCTGGACGCGCGGACGTCAAAGCGCAGATGGACGGCGCTGGAAACCTTGTTGACGTTCTGCCCGCCCGCGCCCTGCGCACGGATCATGGTGAACGTCAGGTCGCGCTCGTCCAGATAGAGGGAATCTTGAATGTGGAACATAGGCCGGCAGTCTACAAGATTGAGCCAGCGCCGGTGACGCGGGGCGTGCCGATCCGTTGATGGCCGGGCGCGCGCGTCGCTACAATGCGCCGGCCTGCACGCCGGCATCCCGCCTGCCGTGCCACCCCGCCTACGAGCCCATTCCCATGATCACCTGCTACTTGCGCTACGTTATTGACACCAATGCGATCGCCGAGTTCGAAACCTACGCGAAAATGTGGATCCCGCTGGTCGAGCGGTTCGGCGGCACGCATCACGGCTATTTCATGCCGTCGGAAGGCGCCAACAATATCGCGCTGGCGTTGTTTTCCTTTCCCAGCCTGGCCGCCTACGAAACCTACCGGCAAGACTCCCTGAAAGACGCCGAATGCCAGCAGGCCTATGCCTACGCGACGCAAACCCGCTGTATCGTCAGTTACGAACGCAGCTTCTTCCGCCCGGTCTTCGGCTGACGCGGCCGCAGCCCAAAACCTGTGCCGCGCGGGGACATTCGGCACGTTGGCGCCGCTGCAAGTAAAATAGTGCGCTTTTGCTCGACTATTACGGCGCCCGGCCACCCGCACCCCGCCACGACCCCTTATGACCTATTCCGCCAAAGAAATCTTCAAGACCCTGCAAGGCGAAGGCGCCCATGCAGGCCGCGCGGCGGTATTTTGCCGGTTTGCTGGCTGTAATCTCTGGACCGGCCGCGAAAGCGACCGCGCCAGCGCCGCCTGCACCTTCTGCGACACCGACTTCATCGGCACCGACGGCGAAGGCGGCGGCAAGTTCGCCACGGCCGACCTGCTGGCCGACGCCATCGCCGCCGCGTGGGGCCCCGGCACGGAAGACCGCTACGTGGTCTTCACCGGCGGCGCACCCTTGCTGCAGCTGGACGCGCCGCTGCTGATGGCGATCCATGCCCGCGGCTTTACCGTGGCCATTGAAACCAATGGCACCGTCAAGGCGCCGGCCGGCATCGACTGGATCTGCGTCAGCCCCAAAGGCACCGCGCCCATCGTCATCGAACGCGGCGACGAACTGAAGCTGGTCTATCCGCAAGCCAACGCCTTGCCCGAAACCTTCGCGCACCTGGATTTCGAGCACTTTTTCCTGCAACCCATGGATGGCCCCGCGCGCGCGGCCAATACCCAGCAAGCCGTCCAGTACTGTATGCAGCATCCGCAATGGCGGCTGAGTTTGCAGACCCACAAATACATAGGCATTCCATGATTTACCCCGACGCCTTGCGGAGCACGCGATGATTTCCGTGACCCGCAGGCTGGAATTCGACGCCGGCCACCGCATTCCCGACCACCGCAGCCAGTGCCGCAATCTGCATGGCCACCGCTATGTGCTGGAAATCACCCTGACGGGCGACGTGGTGCAAGCCCCCGGCGAATCCGATAACGGCATGCTGATGGATTTCTCCGAGATCAAGCACATCGCCAAGACTCACATCGTGGACGTCTGGGACCACGCGTTCCTGGTCTATGAAGGCGACGCGGCCGTGCGCGGCTTCCTGGATAGCCTGCCGGACCACAAGACGGTGGTGCTGGACCGCATTCCCACCGCCGAAAATCTGGCCCAGATCGTGTTCGACACGCTGGCGCCGCAGTACCACGGCCACTACGGCGCCGACCTGCGCCTGACGCGGGTGCGTTTGTACGAAACGCCCAACTGCTGGGCCGACTGCAACGGCTGACGCCCCCCGGGGGGGGGG
>NZ_JBHFII010000044.1:384415-397650 GCF_057334215.1 Achromobacter maghribensis
CCCCCCCCGCGCCCGCGCCCCCTTTTCACCCCTTTTCGCCCCTGTTTTCCACTGATGGAAAACCGCGCTCCTATCTAGCCAATTGAAAAAATCAATGGGGATATTCGCCATTTTCAATTATTAGTAAGCTAATAGATAGGATACAATCTATTCCATGAAATCTCCTTCCGACTCCCAACTCATGGCCACCACCGCAAACCTGATGGTGCTGTCGCGCGCCTATCGCGGCGCCGCCGACAAGGCGCTGGCAGACTACGGCCTGTCGCAAGCGACGGCCTGGCCCGTTATCCTGGCGGGCCGCCTGGGCGACGGCGTGCGCCAGGGCGCGCTGGCCGAAGCGCTGGGCGTCGAAGGCCCGTCGCTGGTGCGCGTGCTGGACCAACTGGTCGCCGCGGGCCTGATGGAGCGCCGCGAAGACGCCCATGACCGCCGCGCCAAGACGCTGCACCTGACCGACGCCGGCAATGCGCTGCGCGCGCAAGTCGAGGACGTGCTGGTGGAACTGCGCCGCCGCCTCTTCCACGGCGTCAGCGAAGCCGACCTGGAAGCGTGCCTGCGCGTCTTCGACGCCTTGAAGGTATCGCTGGGCCGCGGCGCCACCGGCGGGCATCCGCAGGACGACCCATCGTGAAACTGCCGAACGTCCGCGAAACCATCTTTTCGCTAAAGAGCTACCTAAGCGCCATCATGGCGCTTTATCTGGCCTACAGCATCGGTTTGCCGCGTCCGTTCTGGGCGATGACCACCGCCTATGTCGTGGCGCAACCGTGGTCGGGCGCCGTGCGCTCGAAAGCGCTGTACCGCCTGGTGGGCACCTTCGTCGGCTCGGCCGCCACCGTCTACATGGTGCCGCGTCTGTCCAACTCGCCGGTGGTCATGACCGCCGCGATGGTCACGTGGGTGGGCGCCTGCCTGTACATGTCGGTGCTGGACCGCACGCCACGGTCGTACCTGTTCATGCTGGCCGGGTACACCGCGGCGATGATCGGTTTTCCCAGCGTGACCGACCCGTCGCTGGTGTTCGACACGGCGCTTGCGCGCGTCGAAGAGATCAGCCTGGGGATCGTCTGCGCCACCCTGGTCCACAGCCTGGTGCTGCCCCGCGGCCTGGCCCCTGCCCTGACCCTGCAACTGGACAAGGCCGTGCGCGACGCCCGCAACTGGATGCACGACACGCTTAGCGGCCAGAACGCCGAACAGCGCGATCGCGACCGCCGCGTGCTGGCCAACGACATCACTCAGCTTCGCCTCTTGTCCACGCACGTGCCGTTCGACACGAGCAACCTGCGCTGGACGTCCGGCG
The DNA here is from genome assembly GCF_057334215.1 of Achromobacter maghribensis. NCBI lineage: Bacteria > Pseudomonadati > Pseudomonadota > Betaproteobacteria > Burkholderiales > Alcaligenaceae > Achromobacter > Achromobacter maghribensis. The sequence continues at coordinate 385,719 of NZ_JBHFII010000044.1, forward strand.
CGGTGCGCGCCATGCAGGACCAGATCTCGGCACTGACGCCGGCCGTGTCCGCCGTGGAAGATCGCCTGCGTGCGCTGCAAGCCAACGACCAGCCCCTGCCCGAACCCGTTTCCCCGCTGCTGCATGACATTTCCGAATGGATCAATGCCGGCGCGCAAGCCTCGCACGAAACGGCGGTGCAATTGCGTGCTGCCGTCTCGCGCCTGACGCCCGCCATCGACAGCCACTCCACCTGGCGCGACGCCCTGCTGGCCAGCCTGATGACGCGGCTGCGCGAACTGATCGACACCTATGACGAATGCCTTGCGCTGCGCCGCGAGATCCGCGCCGGCCTGCAAGGCGCGCCGCTGCGGGCCCCGTTGCGCGCGGCCCGCCCCGCCCGCGATCCCAACGCCGCGCTGCACCGCGACCATGGCATGGCGCTGCTGTCGGCGCTGGCCGCGGGCGTGGCCATTTCGGTGTGCTGCGCCTTCTGGATCGGCACGGCCTGGAGCAACGGCGCCACCGCGGCCATGATGGCCGCGATCTTCAGCTGCTTCTTCGCGTCGCAGGACAACCCGGTGCCGGGCATCATGCAGTTCCTGACCTACACGGTGTATTCCATCCCGTTGTCGGCGCTGTATCTGCTGGGCATCATGCCCGCCATCCATTCTTTTGAAATGCTGGCCCTGTCGATGCTGCCTACCGCCTTCGTGCTGGGCATCTTCATTGCGCGGCCCGCCAGCACCGGCAAGGGAATGGCCATGTTGTTCGGATTCCTGGGCACGATGGCGCTGCAAGACACGAATACCGCGGACGTCGTGTCCTTCATCGACACCCAGGTGGCGCAGTGCATGGGCGTGGCGACCGCCGCCATCATCGCCGCCATCTTCCGCACGGTCAGCGCCGACTGGAGCGCCCGCCGCATCCAGGCGGCCAACTGGAAGGAACTGGCGACGCTGGCCAGCTCGCCGCGCGCCCCCTCGCGCCATACCTATGCGGCCCGCATGCTGGATCGCATCGGCCTGTTGCAGCCGCGCCTGGCGCTTGCGAAGCGCCCGGACGATCTGGTTGCCGCCGACGCGTTGAAAGACCTGCGCGTGGGCCGGGACATCACGGAACTGCAACGCGCACGCCGCCATCTGCCGATGGCCGAGCCCACGATCCTGCCCGTGCTGAACAGCCTTGCGCAATTTTTCCGTGCCCGCTCGTCGTGGCGCATCGGCGAGAAGACGCCGGAGTTCCTGGCGCAGATCGACCGCGCGCTGTCCAGCGTGGCCGCCACGCCGCAAGGCCTGGCCGCCCGCGACCGCGCCGTGGTGGCCCTGGTGGGCATCCGCCGCGCCTTCTTCCCCGACGCGCCCGACTACCAACCCGCCCATCCCACCCGGGAGGGCTACGCATCATGATCGGCGAATTCAATCTCTACGGCATTTACTTCCCCTGGCTGCTGGTGCTGGGCATGGTCACCCTGGGCGTCGCCTGGGCCGTGCGCCGCGTGCTGGCCCGCGCCGGGCTGTACCGCCTGGTGTGGCACCCCGCGCTGTTCGACCTGGCGCTGTTCGTGGTGCTGCTGTATGGCGTTTCCCTGATATCCCCTTATTTTCTCCAGAGATAGGTATGAAACTCCCCAATGCCCTTCGCCCTGCTGCTATCGGCAAGTTCGCAGTGACGGCCGTCGTCGTCGCCGCCGCCGCTTACGCCGGCTGGCAGCTCTGGGTGCACTATGAAGTCGAACCCTGGACGCGGGATGGCCGCGTCAAGGCCTATGTGGTTCAGGTGGCGCCCGACGTCTCCGGACTGGTGACGAGCGTGCCCGTGCACGACAACCAGGACGTGAAGGCGGGCGACCTGCTGTTTGAAATCGACCGCGCGCGTTTCCAGCTGGCGTTCGACCAGGCCCAGGCCTCGGTGCGTTCGCAGCAGGTCGCGCACGACCAGGCCTTGCGCGACGCCAAGCGCAACCGCTCGCTGGGCCAACTGGTGGCGGCCGAAGCCGTCGAACAGAGCCAGACCAAGGTACAGCAGACCGAAGCCGCGCTGGCCCAGGCCCAAGTGCAATTGAATACCGCCCGCCTGAATCTGGAACGCAGCCGCGTGGTGGCGGCCAGCGACGGCCGCGTCACGAATCTGGACCTGCGCGCCGGGTCCTACGCCTCGGCCGGCCGCGGCGTCATGGCGCTGGTGGATGCCGGGTCTTTCTACGTGGAAGGCTACTTCGAAGAAACCAAGCTGCCCGGCATCCACGAAGGCGACCCCGTCACGGTGACGCTGATGGGCGATTCGCGCCGCATCAGCGGCCACGTGGAGAGCATCGCCATGGGCATTGCCGACCGCGACCGCAGCACGGGCGCCAACCTGCTGCCCAACGTGAACCCCACATTCAACTGGGTGCGCCTGGCGCAACGCATCCCGGTCCGCGTGAAGATCGACGACGTGCCCGACGGCGTGCGCCTGGTCGCCGGCCAGACCGCCACCGTTTCGGTGGATCCGAAGCCGGCGCAAACGGCGCAGGCGGCGGCAGACGCCGGTTAGCCGACCTGACTTCACCATTCCGCGCGCCCTTTCCGACTTTCAACCCCATCATTCAACGCCAAGCCGTACCTGCCATGAATACCAAACACCTCCTGCCGCTGATGCTGGCCCTTGCGCTGGCCGGATGCACCACCGTGGGCCCTGATTATCAGGTGCCCGCCGGTTCGGTCGTGCAGCGGCCGGCCGCCCAGGGCGCCTTCGTCGAAGCGCAGGCCGGCGTGTTCCAGCAGGAGGCCGTGTCGGGTCACTGGTGGCGTCTGTACAACGACCCGGTGCTGGACGGCCTGGTCGAAAAGGCCCTGTCGGCAAACACGGACCTGCGCGTGGCCAGCGCCAATCTGGAACGCGCGCAAGCCGCCGTGCAGGAATCCCAGGCGCAGCAGCAACCCACGATCGGCGTCAACGCGTCGCCTACCTTTGGCCACGTGTCGGGCTTGCAGGAACTGCAGCCGGGCGTCGACCCACCCAGCCGCTGGTCGTACTCGACCGGCGCAAGCGTGTCGTACCAGTTGGACCTGTTTGGCCAGATCCGCCGTGCCATCGAAGCCGCCAGCGGCGACGCGCAAGCCGCGCAGGCCGCCTACGACGCCACCCGCGTCACCGTGGCGGCCGAGACCGCGCGCGCCTATGCCAACCTGTGCTCGGCCGGCATGCAGCTGGCATCGGCCCAGCATTCGGTGCAGGTGCAGAAGGAATCGTTGAACGCGGTCAGCCGGCTGCAGCGCGCCGGACGCGGCACCACGCTGGACGTGACCCGCGCCCGCAGCCAGCTGGAACAACTGCAGGCCAACCTGCCGCCCTTCCAGTCGCAGCAGCGCACCGCGCTGTATCGCCTGGCCGCGCTGACAGGGCAGACGCCTAGCGAAATCCCGTCGTCGCTGCTGCAATGCGCCGCCGCGCCGCGGCTGACCGCCACCATCCCCGTGGGCGACGGCGCCGCGCTGCTGCGCCGCCGCCCCGACATCCGCCAGGCCGAGCGGACACTGGCCGCCAGCACGGCGCGCATCGGCGTGGCCACGGCCGACCTGTATCCGAAGATCACGCTGGGCCTGTCCGGCGCATCGGGCGGCCCGGCTTCCATGTTCGGCGACCGCGGCACCTTCGGCTGGAGCGTGGGTCCGCTGATCTCATGGACCATCCCGAATACCGGCGCGGTGCAGGCCCGCATCGCCGAAGCCGAGGCCAACACCAAGGCCGCGGTGGCGCGCTTTGACGCCACGGTGCTGAATGCGCTGCGGGAAACCGAAAGCGCGCTAGTCGTCTACGCGCGCCAACTGGATCGCGACGCCTCGTTGCGCGCCGCCCGCGACCAAAGCGCCGAAGCCGCCTCGCAAGCGCGCCGGCTGTTCCAGTATGGCAAGACCGATTACCTGACGGTGCTTGATGCCGAACGCACGCTGGCCGCCAACGAAAGCGCGCTGGCGGCCTCGCAGGCGGAACTCAGCAGCGACCAGATCGCCGTCTTCCTGGCATTGGGCGGCGGCTGGGAGAAGTAGCCCGCAAGCAGCGTGATGCCCCCAAGGCGCCCTACCCGGGCGCTTTTTTTTCGTCCTGCCGCGGCCATTCAGAAGCGCGCGCAGTGAGCGCCGGGGCGCGATGCCGATCGTGACTCGCAAGGCCCCAGCAAATCCATTTCCATAATGTGGATTGATCATTGCCGTATCGCTTTTCGCGCCCGTAGAATCATTTGTATAGATAGAACAACACAGAGACAAGCAAGGTCGGCCTGCACTTTGCCTTTTAATTTCCCCCAGCAGTCATTCCTATAACCATAAATCCACAATATGGAATCACAAGCAACCCTCATCGACGCCCGTGTGCTCGACAGCATCACCAAGCTGGGTAGCGCGGACGCTGGCCGCGTGGTGATCGCCGGGTCCCACGGCGGACGCTACGCCGCCTATTGCGCGGCGCGCGGCGGGGTCCGGGCGGTGATCCTGAACGACGCCGGCGTGGGGCTGCGGCAAGCCGGCATTGCCGGCCTGTCCGATCTGCAGGGCTGGGGCGTGCCCGCCGCCGCCGCCGGCTATCAAAGCTGCCGCATCGGCGACGGCGCGGACATGCTGCGCCACGGCGTCATCAGCCACGCCAACGTACTGGCGCAGGCGCTGGGCTGCGTGCCGGGCATGCGCGTGGCCGAGGCCGCCGCGCGGCTGGCCCTGTCGGTGGCCGTCTATCCGCCCCCCACGTTGCTGGACGAATCGCGCATGGTGTTGCAGGCGGCGGCCGACGGCACGCCGCAAGTCATCGGCGCGGATTCCGTATCGCTGCTGGATCAACGCGACGATGGCCTTATCGCTGTCACGGCATCGCACGGCGAACGCCTGGCCGGCCTGCAAACCGACGGCGTCAAGGCCACGCCCCGGCTGGTCACCTTCAACGACGCCGGCCTGGGCCGGGACGGCGCGGGCATCGGCCGGCTGCCGCTGTTGCAGCAGCGAGGCATCGCCGCGCTGACCGTGTCGGCCCATAGCGCCTGCATCGGCGACGCGCGGTCCTGCTACGACGAAGGCGTGATCTCGTCAGCCAACGCGCGCGCCCGCGATCTGGGCGGCCGCGTGGGCACCCCACTGAAAACCTTTATCGATGCCCTGCTCAACGGGCGCGCCAACACTTAGGAGCACACCTCGCATGTCGGAAAAACTGGAAATCACGGGCGGCGAAGCCATCGCGCGCATGTTCGCCGCACATGATGTCGGCTTGATGTTCGGCATGGGCGGCTTTCAGCTGCTGCCGTTCTACGACGCCGTGCGTCGCCTGAACCTGAACCATCACCTGATCAACGACGAGCGCTGCGCCGTGTTCGCGGCCGACGCCTACACCAAGGTCAGCGGCCGGCCCGGCGTGTGCGACGCCACGCTGGGGCCGGGCGCCACGAATCTGGTCACCGGTCTGGCCGAAGCCTTCAACGCCGGCACGCCGCTGGTGGCGCTGGTGGGCGATTCGCACCGCCTGCATTCCTGGAAGAACATGACGCAGGAAGCGCGCCAGCTGGAAGTGCTGCGGCCGGTGGTGAAAGACGTGCTGCGCATCGAGATGATCGAGCGCATTCCTGAATTGGTGCGGCGCGCCTTCGCCGTCGCCACCAGCGGGCGCCCCGGCCCCGTGGTGCTGGACGTGCCCGAAGACATCGCGCATGCGGTCCACGCCTTTGACGCCGACGCGTTCTTCGCCAGCGCCAACACCCGCCGCGCCCCGGCGCTGCGCTGCCGGCCCGACGCGGATGACCTGGCCCAAGCCGCCAGCATGCTGGCCGGCGCCGCGCGGCCCTTGATGTTGTGCGGCGGCGGCGTGCACATCAGCGACGCCGCGGCGGCGGTGCAGGCCTTCGCGCAGCGCTTCAACATCCCGGTGGCCCACACCATGAGCGGCAAAGGCGCCATCGCGTGCAGCGACCCGCTGAACGCGGGTTTGTTCGGCCGCTACAGCCGCATCGCCAACGACTTCATCGCCAAGGCCGATTGCTTGTTCGTGGTGGGCTGCAAGCTGGGCGAAGTGGCCACGCGCCGCTACGAGCTGTTGAGCGCGGGCGCGCCCGTCATTCATCTGGACATCGTGGCCGAGGAATTCGACCGCACGACCACGCCCGCCCTGCGCCTGTGGGGCGACGCCCGCGCCACGCTGCAAGAGCTGGCCGAGCGCATGGCCGAACAACCGCTGCAAACCGACCGCCAGGCCTATGCGGATGAAGTCGGCCAGGCGATGCACACGTGGCGTGAATCCGTGCAGGGCAAGCTGACGTCGCCGGATAGCCCCATCGGCATGGCGCGACTGATGCACGAGATCAACGCGACGCTGCCCGAAGACGGCATTCTGGTGGCGGACGGCGGTTTTGCCGCGCACTGGGGCGGCCTGTTGTTCGACACCAAGCGCGCCGGGCGCGGCTTCGTGCCGGATCGCGGCTTTGCCTCCATCGGCTACGGCATCCCCGGCGCGATTGGCGCCGCCGCCGCCGCGCCGGGCCGGCAGGTCGTTAGCCTGACGGGGGACGGCGGCTGCAATATGTCGCTGGGCGAATTGGAAACGGCGGTGCGCATGGGCCTGGCGTTCACGCTGGTGGTCGTGAACAACGCGGCGTCGGGGTATATCAAGGCGCTTCAGCATCTGATGTACGGCAGCGGCAGCTACCAATCGTCGGACCTTGCGGAAACCAACTACGCCAATGTAGCGCGCGCGCTGGGCTGCAACGGCATCCGCGTGGAAGACCCCGCCGACATCCAGGCGGCGTTGGCCAGCGCGTACGCCTGCAAGGACCGCCCCACCATCCTGGACGTCGTGGTGACGCGCGACCCGGCGCACATGCTGCCCGGGGTGGACAGCCGCGCGGCGAAGATCAAGCCCGGAGACCGCATCGCGTGACCTTCGGCCGGGGCACATAGCGAAAACAATGGCCGGGACAAGGCCAGGCATCCCACCAACGCTGGACGCACAACAATATCAAGCAAGGAGACAACATCATGAAAAGAAGAACCTGGATCACCCTGGCAGCCGCGGCCCTTGCCGTCTCGCTGTCCGGCGCGGCCGCCGCGCAGTCCAATTACCCTGATCGCCCCGTGCGGCTCATCGTGCCCTTCCCGCCCGGCGGCACGTCCGACGTGGTGGGCCGCATCTTCGCCGAAGCGCTGGGCAAGCAGTTGGGCCAGCCGGTGGTGGTGGAAAACCGGGGCGGCGCGGGCGGCACGGTCGGCACGCGCGCGGTGGCTTCCGCCGCGCCCGACGGCTACACGCTGCTGCTGGGCACGTCCAGCACCAACGGCACCAACTCCGCCGTGTACCAAAACCTGCCCTACGACGCCGTCAAGGATTTCACGCCCGTCACGCAGATCATCCGCGTGCCGGGCGTGATCGTCGTCAACAAGAACTTTCCGGCCAAGGACTACGCGCAGTTCTTCGCGTTGATCAAAGGCGCGCCGGGCAAGTATTCGTATGCGTCGTCGGGCAACGGCGGCGCCACGCACATGGCCATGGAGTACTACAAATCGCTGTCGGGCCTGGACATGATGCATGTGCCGTATCGCGGCACGGGGCCGGCGTTGAACGACGTCATCGCCGGGCAGGTGCCGATTCTGTGGGACACGGCCGCCTCGTCCATGGCGCACATCCAGTCGGGCAACCTGCGGGCCATCGTGGTGGCGGCCAAGGCGCGCCTGCCGCAACTGCCCGACGTGCCCACCTTCGCCGAAGTGGGCCTGCCGGATTACGACGCCGAAATGTGGAACGGCCTGCTGGCGCCCGCCGGCCTGCCCAAGGACGTGCTGGCCAAGCTGAACGACGCGTCGCGCAAGGCGCTGGCCGACCCCGACGTACAGGCCAAGTACGCGGGCGTGGGCGCCTATGTGGTGGCGGACAAGCCGGATGCCTTCGGCGCGATGATCCAGGCGGACGTGTCCAAGTGGAAGAAGGTGGCCGACTTCGCCCACATCTCGGTGCAATGACATGGGAGAGCGCGTCAAGGACAAGGTAGCGCTGGTGTTCGGCGCGGGGTCGTCGGGGCCGGGCTGGGGCAACGGCAAGGCGGCCGCCGCCCTCTATGCGCGCGAAGGGGCGCGGGTGTACGCGGTGGACGTGCGGGCGGAGGCGGCCCAGGAAACCGAACGCATCATCCAGGCCGAAGGCGGGCAGTGTCGCGCGCTGGTGGCCGACGTGACGCAATCGGCGCAGATCCAGGCCGTGGTGGCGCGGGTACTGGACGAGGCCGGCCGCATCGACATCCTGCACAACAATGTGGGCATCACGGAAATGGGGGATCCCATTGAAGCGACCGAGGAAAGCTGGCATCGCGTGCTGGACACCAACCTGACCGGCGTGTTTCTGACCTGCAAGCACGTGCTGCCGGCGATGCTGGCGCAAGGCGGCGGCTGCATCGTCAACATCTCGTCGCTGGCCTCGATTCAGGTCAACACCTATCCATACACGTCCTACTACGCGGCCAAGGCGGGCTTGAACCACCTGACCCGGTCGCTGGCGGTGCGCTACGCGCCGGACAATATCCGGGTCAATGCGGTGCTGCCCGGCGTGATTGATACGCCGCTGATCTACCAGCAGATCGCCGGCCAGTTCCAGGACGTCGAGGAAATGCGCCGTCGCCGCAACGCCGCCAGCCCGATGGGCCGGATGGGCGACGCCTGGGACGTGGCGCATGCCGCGCTGTTCCTGGCCAGCGACGAGGCCAAGTACATCACCGGCGTCTGCTTGCCGGTCGATGGCGGCAAGGCCTGCGCAGGGCGCTAGCCGGGGGTGTAGCTGCGGCTGCGGCTACGGCTGCGACTGCGGTCAGGGACGCGGCAGCAAATCCGCCGACAGTTCGGACGCGGCGCGCTGCAACGCGGCCACCACATCATGCAGCCGCGCACCCGACAGCCGCGATCGGATTGCCGCCACGCTCAGCGCCGCCACCACGTTCTGTTCGCGGTCGAATACCGGCACGCCCACGCCCAGCATGTCGGGGATGATGCGCCCCGGGTTCAGCGCATAGCCCTGCTTGCGGGCGGCGGCAATGTCGTCCCGCAGCATGTCGGGGGATGGCAGGTCGGGCGCGGTGGTGGCGTCATAACGGGCCAGCACGCGATCAATATCGTCATTGGGCAAAAACGCCAGCAGCGCCAGGCTGCCCGCCCCCACGCCCAATGGCCGCCGGTGGCCCACTTCCAGCGTCAGGATCTTGATCGGAAAGTCGCCCGTCTTGCGGTCCACGCACACGGCTTCGTGGCCCGAACGCACCGATAGAAAACTGGTGTCCCCCGTGGATTGCGCCAGCCGCAGCACGGCCGATTCCGCGATGGCCTTGATGCCATGGCGGCTTTCGGCAGCCAGGCCCAGGATGTACGACTCGCGTCCCAGGCTGTAGGTCTTGAGCTTGGGGTTCAGCGACAGGAAACCCTCTTGCAGCAACGCGGACAGCATGCGATGCGCGGTGGGTGGCGTCAGGCCGATGTCACGCACGACATCGCTCAGCCCCACGCCACGCGCGGGCGCGGCGCCCACGTATTTCAACAGGCGCAGCACACGAAAAATACTTTGCGCGCCGCCCACGGAGTCGGCGGCGCGCGGCGGGGCGGGCACGGAAGAACGCGCGGTGCTCATCGTGCGATCAGTGCAGCGTGGCGCCGTCGGGCGGTGTCTGGTTCAGGCCCAGCGCCGCTTCCCAGCTGCGCAGCGGCACGCAGGTCTGCAAACGCACGATGGCGCGCTGGACCAGCGCCGGATGCAATTCGTGGCCGACGTGGCTGGCGATATCGATGGTGGAATCGCCATGCAGTTCTTCCAGCCGGGCCTGCGCGGCCTGGATGTGGGCCGCGCTCATGACGGGGTCATCGGCGCCATGCAGCAGATGGATGGTCGTGTATTGGGGCGCGGTCTTGGGCAATTGCGCGTAGCGGCCGGAAAACGCAATCACACGCCCCGCCATGCCATCGTGGGCCTGCACCAGTTCCAGCGCCATGATGGCGCCCTGCGAAAAGCCGGCCAGCGCCGTGTCGGATTGCAGCAGGCTGAAGCGGGCCTGCGCCTGACGCACATAGGCTTCCAGGGGTGGCATGGCCCGGGCCACTCGCTCGGGACGGTTGTCTTCGGTCACGCCGCGCACCGAAAACCACTGCCGCCCCGTCGCGCCGCCGTCGAAAGGCTCGAACCCTTCGGGCACCAGCACCGCCGCCGTCGGAAACGCCGCGCGCACTGCTTCGGCCATGGGCCGCAGGTTTTCGGGCGAACCGCCCACACCGTGCAGCAAGATGAACAACTGGCGCACGTCGACGCCGGGTTCGGGAAGAAATTCAAGAGAACTGGAAGACGCCATGAGACTGCTCCGTGCTGGCATAAGGCCGTTGGGCTACGCCCTGATGACAGCATTGTAAAATGCGCGGCTTAACGCGGACGACCCATTGGCGTCAAGCCGGACTGCGGCCGCAACGGCCCTCTTTCACCCCTGTAATGCAAACACCGACCACCGACTCGGGCGCCACGCCTGCGAGCCAGAATCAGCTGCACCGCGTGCTCAAGGCACGCCACCTCACGATGATAGCGCTGGGCGGAGCCATCGGCACCGGCCTGTTCGTCGCCTCTGGCGCGGCGATCGCCCAAGCCGGTCCGGGTGGCGCCTTGATGGTCTACCTGGTGATCGGCCTGATGGTCTATTTCATCATGACCAGCCTGGGCGAACTGGCCACCTTCATGCCCGTGTCGGGTTCGTTCTGCACCTATGCGTCACGTTATGTGGACCCGGGCTTCGGCTTCGCGCTGGGGTGGAATTTCTGGGTCAGTTGGGCCACGGTGGTGGCCGTGGACGTGGTGGCCGCCCAATTGGTCATGGCCTACTGGCTGCCGGACACGCCAGGCTGGATATGGAGCGTCGCCTTCCTGGCGCTGACCTTCGGGCTGAACGCGTTTTCCGCCCGCAGCTTTGGCGAAGCCGAATACTGGTTCGCCATCATCAAGGTCGTTGCCGTCCTGTGCTTCATCGCGGTGGGGCTGGGCATGCTGGTGGGCATCATCCATAGCGGCGACCCGGTGGGCCTTGCCAACTGGGCAGTCGGCGACGCGCCCTTCGTGGGCAATGCGGCCACCTGGGTGGGGGTGGCGATGGTGGTGGCCTATTCCTTCCAAGGCACGGAATTGGTAGGCGTGGCCGCGGGCGAATCGGAAAACCCCCGCCGCAACGTGCCGCGCGCCATCAATAATGTGTTCTGGCGCATTCTGCTGTTCTATGTGCTGGCCATCCTGATCATCGGCCTGCTGGTGCCGTACACCGACCCGCAACTGCTGCGCAACGAGGTCGAGGACATCGCCGTCAGCCCCTTCACGCTGGTGTTCCAGCACGCGGGGCTGCTGTCTGCCGCCACGGTGATGAACGCCGTGATCCTGACGTCCGTGCTGTCGGCGGGTAATTCAGGCATGTACGCCGCCACGCGCATGCTGTTCAACATGGCCGCCGAGGGCCAGGCGCCGGCCGTCTTCAAGCGGCTGACCGCCAACGGCGTGCCGTTGTATGCGTTGCTGGCCACCACGGCGCTGGCTTGCCTGTGCCTGTTCAGCGTGGTGTATAGCCCGAAGGCCGTCTATATCTGGTTGCTGAATTTTGCCGGCATGACGGAATTCATCGTGTGGCTGAGCATCGCGGTCAGCCACTACCGGTTCCGCCAGGGCTACGTGAAGCATGGCTACGACACGGCCGACCTGCCCTACAAGGCCGGCCTGTTCCCGTTCGGCCCGCTGCTGGCCTTCGTGCTGTGCCTGGTGGTGACGCTGGGCCAAAACTACCAGGCCTTCCTGGAAGAACGCATCGACTGGATCGGAGTAGTTTCAACCTACCTGGCCATTCCGCTGTTCCTGGCGTTGTGGATCGGCCACCGCGTGGTGAAGCGGTCGCGTTGGGTCAGGTACGGGGACATGCGCTTCTACGGACTGGAGCTGGACGCCGGCG